>JAIPGP010000053.1 GCA_021735645.1 Candidatus Cloacimonadota bacterium | reverse complement strand
CACCTTCAGTCATATCTTGATGAATTCTGCTACAGGTTGAATAGGAGATTTCATGAGAATGAGTTATTAGACAGAGTAATTACGGCTTGTACAAATTCTTGCGGAATTACTTATGCGGAGCTATACGGATAGTCATTTAGTTAAATGATTCGCGCTACTTCTCTGCCTTCTTCTATTCGTTCTTAAAATATTTATTGTCTTCAATTTTACCAAATAATCAAAAAATATCTCCAGAGAATATCTATTGAGTGCTGACCTTACTTTCAGGTCTTAGCCATATTCTGCGCAGCATAAGTTTTGCCACTTCTAATCCACCTTGTCGATCATGTGGCTCTATTTCCTTGAACTCCTCCCAATGAGAATTTGTAAGCCCTCCATTTGCTAAATTGCCATCTTTATCACACAGAAAAAAATGAACTCCACCAACTCTATCTTCCCCTGAATTACAAAGAATTTCTACCATAAGGGCATAATCTGTCTGGATTTCTACTCCTTTCATCACCTCAGAAAAATGAATAGCACTTTGCTGAGCCATCTTTGCCTGATTTCTTCCCCATTTTACTGGTATATTAACAGCATCGGTTCCCATCACTGGAACAGCTAGTGATTCTTTGCTTAGAAATTCTATTAATTCTACAGCAAGTTCTTCGTCACTTTCGCGCTCTGGTCCCAAAACAACACTTACCGGAAACACTGTAACAGAGAACTCTCCCTCCCGAGTATCAAATTTCTCTTTTGCTTCCTTAGAAATGTAAGACCAGCATCCGGATATGAATAACAACGAAAAAAATAATAAAAGAATAACTGACTTTTTTAAAATATTCATAATACCCTCCTTGAATAATCAAAAGCTAACCAAATAAGATATTCTCTTTTATTTTCGTCAAACTATATAGATATAATCATTTAAACCCAGATAGTAAACCAAATCGAAATGGAAAACATTGGTGATCTTCAGGTTACTCCCTTTTATCCTCTTCTTTCTTCTTCTCGTTCTTAAAATATTTATTGTCTTCTATCTTCACTAACCGTGACTGTAATAATTCTTTCATAACAGTCTCTGCAAAGTATTTCTCGGACTGAAACAGGCAGTCATCTGGAAAACTCTGCTTGCGCTCTGCCGGACTCATCCGGTCAAAGAATTCCCGCACCTGATCCTTGCTCATGCCCTTATCATCTATTTTGCTATACAGCTTTCTCGCTATTGGTCGCATATATATCTTCCTTATTAATATGTTCTGGTCATACTCTCCGGTACTACGATTATAAAATCAGCCGCAGCTCTATCTTCTTCTGGTACCTGTAAACTATCACTCATTGTCGTTGAAATAGTCAGCACGCGGCTCTCAGGAGTATTTTCTGCTAAATACAGCAGAATACTCTCATGATTATCAGAATGATATCTACCATTGAAATGCAGGAAAATACCCTCATCTACAAGATTCTGCTTAATAAAATACGCCATAGTGGCATCTTTACTCGCCTGAGCTTTAGGTAGATTACCGGCATGCATATTACCCGGCATGCCTGTCATACCCGTCATCAGCTTATAACATTCCGCTTCCGGAAAATAACTCAACGGTAAGGGAGCTATATATCCCTTAGCTTCTTCTGATAGCTGCTCCAGACTCTCAAATCCACCCCGCGCAACCATATTTGCATAACGCCTTGGTATATTCGTTGCTACAAAATGCAGCTCATTGGCAAATGCAAACTCTACCAGAGGCTTATAATCTGTTGCATAATTCTGCCACAATCTTACATTCTCCTCAAAATGGCTCGTCTTGATCATACCCTGCAAATATTCATCCATGATCAATTGATTATCTGCTTCAAACATCTCTGCTCCCAATACCAGCTTCTCACCCACTTTCGCATATAAAGATTTACTTACTTCCAGTTCCAGCCAGTGAGATACAGGATTATCATGCAGCTCTCCAAAGAGCACAATATCAGCTTCCTCTAAAGCTGTTATCATCTCACCATAAGAGATTTCATCACCTGAAGCATTATATAACCTGTAGGCATCTAAGTCTCCTGCATATATAACAGTTGTAATCATTATAAAACTCAATATCAATATCACTCTCTTCATTTCACACACTCCTTTATTTCTAACAACTATTAATTTTCACTTCCCGCTTTCAGTCAACTAAATTCACTTACATCATACCTATAAGTCTTATAAGTCCTATAGGTCATAAACTCCTGAAACTAGAAATTGATTGTCAGATATATACTAATTCTGATTTTTGCCTTGTTAGGAGATTTAATGAATATATATATAAAGTATTTATTTTTACTGCTGGTGATTATGCTGGCAGGTTGTGGTAATGATAAAGCAAAACAGCCTATACCAGTATCTGACAGTACTACCGAATTTACGATCCCCGCCCGGACAGATTTATTTGGTGTATTAGCCACGAAAAACTATTATGATATCGAATTTTTAAAGGCGATTATCAGTAAACGCCTTCTGGAGCAGGACTTTGATAATTCTGCACAGGTAAGGATAGTTACCAGCGGAGACAGCCTGCTGATTGACCAGGCAAGAATAATATTGGAAAATACTGATTTTACGATCACGCTTACCGCCAGCGATTCTACCGGCTATATAGTGCGGGTGGGAAAATCCATATTAAAGGGTGGCAGCATTTATCAGGTACTTACTGACCTGGGTATGGCAGCAGGTGATGTGGGCATTTATGCCTGGGAGATGGGTGAATATATAGATGCTACTTCTATTGACGTTGGGGATAAATTCTCAATTACCTATTTTACTGATGATAAAGGTGATAAGCATTTTGAGAAATTTACCTATCAACCTGATAAAACCAGTATTCATGAATTTTATTTCGCTGAAAATTTGAAACTTAGATATAATCTGGTAGAATTACCCTATGAACTGATCAGAAGACTTGTGAAAGGTACAATATCTGAGCAGTATTCCACCTGGGACGCCGCCATGAACGCTTTGGACATCATTCCTTATATCCGGCAGCAGGCAAACAATGCCATGGATTCCCAGATCGCTTTTGCCACTGATGCCAGGATCGGTGATGAATTTGAAGTTTATATCGAAGAAAAACACGTCAATGGCGAACGGCAGTCCCGCGGTAAACTGCTATATGCCAAATATTCAGGAAAATATACTAAAACTAAAACAGCCTACCGCTTTTCTGATGATGATGAGGCTTCTGCTTATACCGGAATGTACACCACAGAGGCAAAACGGCTTGTTACTGACGCTGTGCGTACTCCTTTAGACAGAATGCACGTAACCTCGCCCTTCGGCTATCGTATTCATCCCGTATATGGCTATCGCAGAATGCACAATGGCATGGACCTCAGAGGCTCTACCGGGACACCGGTCTATGCCGTTACTAATGGAACAGTTACTAAAGCGACAAATAATGGCAACGGTTATGGCAAAGAAGTATTAATTAAACATGATAATGGCATGATCACGCAATATGCTCATTTGAGCAAAATATCCACAACCAGAGGAAAAAAAGTAAAAAAGGGTCAATTGATCGGAAAAATAGGCAGCACCGGAGTTTCCACGGGACCACATTTACATTTTGGCGTAAAAAAGAATGGAAGATGGGTTAATCCCCGTACGAATCTTAAAATGGTGGGTGCCAATGTCCTGAAAGATGCCAGATTGAAAACCTTCAAGAAGCAGATGGAGGAAATGGATGCAGAGATGGCAATCCTGCAATAATTGTGAACTTCTTACTATAAGGTAACTAAATGGAGGATTTAGCAATTGACCATAATTGAGGAAATATTTGATTCGCAAATTAAAGAAGCAATCTGTAGAGCTATTTTAAATGATCTGCCACAATGGTTTGGCATAGCTGAAGCTACTGAGGAATATTGTATTGGGGTTAAGGACAAGACTTTTTTTGCTGCTAGGGAAAATGACAGATTTATTGGTTTTATCTCTCTGCTTGATCATAATAAATATACATCTGAGATATACGTTGTGGGAGTTTATAGATCACATAGAAATAAAGGCATTGGCTCTTTACTATTAAATTCTGTGATAGAGAGATCATTAAAGCAAAATAAAATGTATTTATCAGTGAAGACATTAGCTGAATCTCATGAAAGCAGAGAATATATGGAGACCAGGGAATTTTACCTGGCAAAAGAGTTTGTTCCTTTGGAAGTGTTTCCGGATTTATGGGGAGCTGTTAACCCATGTCTTTATATGTTAAAAAAACTTAAATAAATGGTTCCCCGCAGAAATTAGTGGATTGGAGGAATAGGATTTGCAATTAAGTGAGACAGTAATAATAATTCACAACTCCTCAATTTAACATTTTCAACCTTTAATTTCCCCTCCCATCACTGCTCTGGATTACATTACATTATATTTTATTTTACATTTTCAATTATTAATTTATTCTACCTCCCATAAACCACTGTCAAATAATACAATACATTTATCAAATTAAATGTGACCATAAAGTGACCGCCTATTTATATAATTAATATAACTTTAACCTGTGTCCGTCACGTTTTTCGACTTTTTTTTAAATACATACCCGTTATTTTAATTTTGTAGTGAATTTTTTCTTCAATTGTAGGTCCATCATCGTGATTCTTATTTATATAATTATCGCGAAGGTAGATTTTATTGATATTAAGTAATTTTAACTTTCTGGCTATTATAGATAGAAAAATGTAAGGAATGTAAGGAAAATGTAAGGTCATAACTCCCTGCAATGATATTAATTACAACAAATTATTACATTTTTGGCGTTTTTTGAAGATAAATACACCTATATTTATCTTTTTAAAAATTCAACTCTCTTAAATTTCTTCAATCTCTTTGGCAGCTTACAGTTACAGAATGAAAGGGATTGTGAGCTAACAAATTTGTACCAATTTAAACTGCCATTGCCAATCCCTCATACTTTCTCATTTTCTCATTTTCGCCCTTTCCCCAAGACCTGATCAATTAACGACTTACGATTTCCGTTATTTATACCCCTATTTATAACTTAAAAAAAACAGCTTTCTACAAAAATATAGATTCCCATTCAACTTACCATATCTAACTACATTTAACAATATTTTACATTTTCTTCATCAATCACTGTCAACAGTCCTTGAAAAGTGTACCACTAAAAACTGGAGGTTTATAATGAGAAAAGAATTCTATCCAGATAAGATCATCGAAGTAGTGAATAATATAGCAATATCCGCCATAATTTGCGGAGAGTCAAATAAATAAACCGGAAACTAAACTGATACTTGAGCTTAATTTCCGGTTCTTTAAAGTCTTATTTCAATAATAGACACTTACCTGTTGCTGATTCCTGATTATCAATTCTGAGTTGATAGAAATATATTCCTGTTGCTGCTGGCCTATCAGATTGATCTCTGCCATCCCAGATAATATTGTGTTCTCCTGCTGGTAATTCTTCATTAACTAGTGATCTCACAAGCTGACCCTTAATATTATAGATATTCAAGTTCACCTGCTGCTGTTTATTTGAAATTCTAAAGGCAATGTTTGTGACCGGATTGAAAGGATTGGGATAGTTGTGCAGATGCAGAGCAAAGGTGAGGTTATCATCATCAGTATCAGTGATTATGCCTTCTATAGCCAGTATTTCCACATCATCTATATTCCAGCCGCAATAGGTCCAGCCACCATCTGTCACGCCCATTGTCCAGCGCAGATATACGGTCTCCTGATCATCTGCATATTGAGATATATCGATTATTATCTCCTGCCAGCTATCATCTGTTATCTCTTCAGGATTACTCCAAAGCGTCAACCAGGTATCATAATCAGTGCTGATACTGATACTGGCGTTATCATAAGCAGGTTGTTCCACACCCAGCCAGCGCCAGAATCTCAGGTGAGTATTATAAAGATTAGTGCAATCTATCACCTCAGTTGTGAGATGCTCCTCACCCATATTATTCGAGTAATCTCCATTAAGATTATAGCCATATACATTATCACCTGTATAACCAGCTGTTGGATCAGGTTCACCATAAGCGCCACCCTGACCCTGAGGTATCCCCCACGCCCAGTCTGCTTTAATACCCCAGCCCGGGTCTGTATCCATATTCCAGTCATAATAGCTGACTGCATCTCCTACAAGCAGCCTTATTTCTCTTTCAGTGTCACCATTGTGATCAGTGAGATTAACGAACTGTATCTCGCTGAGATAAGCACCTACTTGCAGCAGATCAGCATTATCATTAATGATTACAGTGATCTGAGCAGTTTCACCTGCTTCCAGATTACCAGAAGTATCTCCATCAAGAGTAAGCCAGTCAACAGTCGGTAGGTTAGTGATCTCATAATCTATTGATTCCAGACATCTATTAGTAAACTGCCAGCTGAATGATGCAGGATCAAAAGGGCCTCCGGGATCACCCTGGAAGTTGATACCTTCCTCAGGATATACCTTTAAGCCGGTTTCATTAGTTAACACTTTCACACAGAAGTTTCCAGTCTCATCCCAACTGGAAGTACTAAAGGCATAATCATAGAAATCCAGCCAGGTGGTTCCTACCTGATAATAGCTTTCATCAGGATTAGCTGCTGATTCCACTATTGTCCGGTACTGAGCTCCTAAAAGCACCGGCACATCTGAGGTGCGATCAAAGGGATAAGCATTATCAGATAATTGCAGATACACATAGAAATCATCTCCTTCTTCTATACCAAATGGAGTTTCCAAGTCAACAGTATGCAAACCGTAGTGATCTCGATAACCTGTAACAGAAGCTAATTCATTAGATAATGTGACACCGTCAAAGTCATCATATAAAGTTATCTCAAATTCCACATCATCGGAAGCAGTGAAGAAATTTACTGCCTGCACTACTTCATTGCCACCAGCTATAAATTTATTAAAAACTGCTGAACCATCGTGAAATGTATCGCGCCAGCCATGATAATCATGGTAATAGATATTGTCATAAGGCATAGATTCCACCTGCTGAAAAGAGATAGCTCCCATCTCCGGATGCTGGCAGGCGTGTTTATCATAATAGGATATCCAGAAATAACCGTCATAGCCCCAGTCCTCTCCCCAGCTATTCTTGGTCAGCCATGCTCCCGGTTCTGGTGCCTGGGTTACATGATCATCATCCCAGCCGATAACGGCAATAGCATGATTAGGTTCCATAGTGCTGCTCGGCGGCTGATAATGATTATATTGATTATCAATAAACTGATTATCATAACACATGCAGATTCCTATTACGCCGTGTTCCATAATGGCATATTTAATACTATCAATTTTAGTAAGGTTTTCTTCTGCCACATACCAGTTCATTTCCCGCACGTAATATTTATGATAACCCGGAGCATCACGCAGAGGTGCAGTGGCATAGGATTGACCATCAATTTCTCGAACAGTTCCCTCTCCACGCGATAAATAAGCAGAAGTCACCCGGTAATCTCCACCCTGATGAACTTCCAGTCCACTCCCTGAAGGTGGGTTAATATCATCATTATTATGCTGATTAAAACCGTTCCACCAGTCCAGATGATATTCGGCTAATGCTGGTTCACCGGTTTCTCCATTATCTGCCCAGACACCTGTCATCAGCATATTTCCTTCCATAGAAGCAAGGGCACCATGAGTCCAGCAGGTGCCGCCCTGCTGACTCTTTACTGATGTCACATAATTTACTCCATCTACGTCCCGAAGATCAAAAGTGGCAGGTGGATCTGCCCATAATGCTGCCACCAAAATTATAATGAATATTACTATCAACTTTTCAATTCTCATCATTCCCCCAGTTAGCTTTTTTCTTATCAGTATTTATTTATTACCTCATCAGGATTGTCAACTCATAATCTTGGTTTGGCATATAGTCAGATGTGCACCGCCGGTGTACTCACAGGTGGAACGCAGATGAGGACAACTTCCACCTACCTAAGTCAGGACTTTTGAACGGCACTCCGGGCAAGAGTTCTGGGCGACAGTTTAAACCACCCAGCCTCTGCCGGATCTCGAAACTCTTATTTATCCTCACCTTGTTCGCGGTTAAATAAATCTTACATTACATTTTCCTCGCTTTCCGGCTAAAAGAAAATACAATGCCGTAATTCCCGCCCCACTTGTAGAGTACCGCCAGCGGTGCAGGTCTTACTTATCTGCTTTGCATAAAATATTTATTGCCAGATAATCAAAGTTTTAATGATTTTGGATATAATATATCTTAAAGGAGAATTAATATGATCACTGTATGCGGATTATATTGCGAAACTGAATGTCATGCTTTTGGCAATGAATGTGCCGGATGCCATCAATTAAAAGGCAAAATATCATGGGCAAAATATATTAATAAAGATATCTGCCCTATCTATGAATGCGTTGAGCAAAAGAGCTTTAAGACCTGTCTTGATTGTGATGAGCTGCCCTGCAAACTATGGCTGGTGGATACTAAGCACCCGGACACTAGCGATGAAGAATATGCCCGACACCTGCAGGACAGGATAAAGAATCTAAAAGAATTTGATCAGGAGCAATAATGAACGAATTTAATACTAAGATAAGAGCGGATATAAGGCAATTACTGGAACCAAATGAGAAGGTGATAACAGCCTGGGAAGGTGGATCAATAGCCACGGGTTATTTTGATGAATACAGTGATCTTGATCTGGCAGTGATATCAAATGACGATGCCATTGATGAAATATTTGCTATAGTGGAAAAATACCTGAAAGATAATTACGGCATCAAGCATAAATTCCGACTACCTGAACCTAACTGGCATGGTCATTCTCAGTGCTATTACATCATCGATAACTGCCCAGAAACATTTTATGTGGATTTCCTGATCGAAAAGGAATCAGCAGGAAATAGATTTATGGAATCAGACCGTCATGGCAATGCTCTCGTATGGTTTGACAAAAAAGGCTATATTGATAATACTCCTACTCCTGAAGAAGTCACTGATCAGAAATGCCGGAAACAGTTCAAGATGGTAAAGACCTCTGTCCCCTTCTCATTTATTAATGTGCAGAAACAGATATATCGCGGTAATAAAATCGATGCTATTGCCATATATCTCCCCCTAGTGGGTAGAGTTATTTCACTGATGAATATCAAATACCGGCCCGCGAAGCATGATTTTGGCATGCTATATCTGCACCGGGATTTCCCTCTCCATGAGCAGCAATTGATCGAGAAATTACTCTATGTGAATTCACTTGAGGAGTTGCAGGCTAATCTTATATTATTAAAAGAATTATATCTGCAACTTTGTGAGGATTTAGAGCAATAAAAATTACAGAGATATAATTATTGCTCCTGAGATGGATCATGCATTATTCCTATAAAAAGGATTGTTCCATTACGATCATCCCTGATCAGATACAAAAAAGGTCTATAAGCAATGAAGCTGTATTCTATTGTCTCGAATGAAATCCCTACTAAAGTAGCTCCAGCAGCTTCTGTTCCTGCTTCATTAACCGTTATCCAGGCATTCTGTTTAACTTTGGAGATGAATAATTCCTCGGAATTATCAGTCAATTCAGAAAGATCTGCAGCAGAAGAAAAGGCATCGACCATACCCAATTCGGACAATATCTGTTCATAGCATTTATTATAGCTAACAGTAAAAGAAGGTAATTGAAAGCTAATTCCATCTTCCAGATTCTCCGGCAACGGAGCGAAACCAGAAAACCAGTCGTTCAGCGTATCATAATCAAGATTTTGTATCCAGTCTGATAAACCTATATTATAATCCGGAAGAAATATATACATAGCCATATCTTCATTTCCATATGGTAATCTTGCTGCCGAGAAGTCTTCATCCCATAAATAAGTGAAATCCAGTCCATCGCTTTGCATAAAGGGTGCCACTACAATTTCATCTGCTGTTATAAAGAGATCGTTCTCCGTGTTATCTGGATTAAAGCTGTAAGTCCAATCAGCACAAAAGTAGATGGCATTGATCAAAAACAAGACTTCTGAGGGATCAATGTTTTCCACCAGGTCAGTTATTCTGCCATTAGTTTGAACTTCTGCCCAGTTATTTATAGCAATAACTGTATCATCATTAAAAGGCAGATCAGGAAATACCTGAGATTCATAATATGCTTCATTTACCAATATAAAATCTTCTTTAACAGGGAAATTCTGTTTTATCCAGATAGAATTCGCCAGTCCCAGATCAATAGAAGGATCAACGTCTATCAGACTTCTGATCAGATGCTGATTCTGCTCATTTAGTTCTGCTACTGTATAATCACTAAAATGCAGCACATCCTGCATCTGAGCTAAAGTATTACCGGCAGCGCCAATTAGCGTCATGGAAAGAGCAATAGATAAAGATAACGGTGAGAAAAAGATATTCTCATCTTCAGTACCGTTTAATTTCTTGAGAATATCAAGTGCAAAAGCTGTATTTGCCTCAATTACACTGAGATCAACTTTACTGGCATGCCAGTCTGCATCACCATCTGTAATATTGTTTTCAGGTGTGGCTTTATCTGTGCAGCTACAAAGTATTAGCAGCAGAACTATTGAAATTATGATTATTTTCATTTTTAACTCCAGCTTATTTGATCAACAAAATCTTCTGTTGACTCGTAGATGAATCAGTTATCATTCGGACGAAATACACGCCGCTTGCTTTGTTTCCTGCCTGCCAGGCTATATTATATTCTCCCGGACTTTGTTTCTCATTCACTAGAGTCTCTACCTTCTGTCCCCGGCAGTTATAGATATCCAGTTTCACTTCGCTTTCCGCTCCCAGATTATAAGAGATCATGGTTTCCAGATTGAAAGGATTAGGATATATGGAACTTATTTTATTATCGGATAAGGGACATCCGGTTCCCAATTCAATCCTGTGGCTGTTTATAGAAGCGGAGATATTCAGGTCATCAAATTCATCTTTATCCATCTGCAACCGTAATATTTCTCCCAGGCAGGGAAAGGCAGCAGCTAAAGCAAGTTTATTTTCTTTACAGGCAGATATAAAATTATCACTGATCTTAAGTTCCCTGTTTTCTATATTAAAAGGAAATTCAAGTTCCAGAGAATACAATTCACCTGCTGCTGTGATAATAAGCTGACCATTTTGATATGTGGTCATAATTTCGGTAAAAGGAATATCAAATGTCCTGTTCTCAATCGGAAAATCTTCAATTATTCCCACTGAATACTGCAATATAAGAGCAGCGTCATAAGCATCAATATCATTGCTGCCATCCACATCAGCTATTATTATATCAATCGGGTCATAGGGCGTTGCCATGCCTATGGAATGCATCAGCACCAGGGAAGCGTCATAAGCTTCCACTTCTCCATTATCATCAATATCACCATAATTAATATTCTCACCAAAATATATACGCATGGCAGCATATTCAAACATGGACCCATTATTCAATCCATGCTGCTGACTATGGTAAGAACCAAAATCATAATCATCTATAAAAAAAAGATGCATTATACCATATCCAGCACCATCGTCTTCTATTCTATCTCCCGGATAGGCAAAGCAGGGGATCATTCCCGTCAGCTCAGGTACAAAATCATCTGAATCTTCATTTGCATTCATAAATATCGGATCACTCCAGCTATCTCCCCAGTCATTTGAGACTACTATTGCCAGTTCCGGTTTGGCAAACCAGTCTTCATAACCGCTAATACCCTCATTTGCCGCAGTAGATTTCATTCCATCTACCCATAAATATGCCATCCAGCCTTTTTCTTCATTTGTGCTCAGAAAATATTCATTATAATGAAATGCAGAATCATAATCATAATGAAATATGGGCCAGTCCATTGCCCAAAGAGGTCTGCCATTCTCGTCAATCTCATCAAATTCCCCATCTTCATCCAGATCCCAGGGCTTCATGGGTATATCATCACAGGCGTCTGCTCCCTGAGGATATACATCACAAAAACTGAATTCCTCCGTTTCCAGATCGAATGAAAAGGTTTTGGGATAGATTTGAAACCAGGCAGGATAATAATAACCATCATCATAAGTGATTCCCACTGCACCGGCAAAGGTTACCCTTGTTTTATCATGAGTAGGTACTACATTAAAATGCGTTGTATGCATTATTTTATGATTGATATCCGATGGATATAAATGCGTTATATTTCCTGTCCCCGGGTCTATCCAGGAAGGATTCACTTCTTCCGGCTCCCAGCTCTGATAATTATAGTTCCAATCGTCTCCTTCTCCATAATTATCATTGATAAAACAGAATAATTTATCTTCAGGATCATTTGCATATTCATTGGTTATTCTATATCCCATAAATATCACCTGATTGTCTATTACGGTAAAAGAGTAAAAAGGTCGATACCAGGCAGGGTCTTCGGCATTCCAGTTATCTAATTGAGGAATGCTGGTATATGACCATTCCAGATCACTTTGAATAGAAAGATCATCTTCAGCAAAATCGGCATACATGAGTAGAGCATTTTCTGAGATAGTTGCCTGAATTCCATCTGTATTTTCATGATTCCGGGCTACTATATAAATTCTCCGTTTTTCCGGATCAGGAGATGGACCAATCGCCATTATGGGCCAGATAAATTCGTCATTCTCCGTTGGATCAAGATAATTCTGAACATCTGAATCCAATATCGTGATTTCGGGGTCTTTCCATGAACCACAACCCTGTACTATATGATAAAGGTCATAGATCAAAATGCAGTCATAAGTGTTTGAGCCATCTGTAACATTATAATGCCAGGTTCCAAACACATCTCCAGTTCCCGGATCAGTTGCAGCGTCAGGATAATATCCCACACAATCCAGACTATTCGATTGCTGGATTTCTCCTTCAGAATCTATATAGCTCCACCATATCTCACTTTCTCCAGCCTGATTTTTGACCCGATAGATTATATAAACACCTCCCCCATGCTCCTCCGGCTGCAAGGCTACCGGTGTTTGATAGTAGGTTTGAAAGTAATCTGCATAATTCGTTACGATTGACTGAGGTAAATATTGCCATTCCCATTCCGGTCTGTTCCTGCTCGTCAATATCAGATTTTTTGTAACTGAAATTTCCGATTCTAAAGGATAATAATTTTCGGTTTTTTGCGGCAGCCCTTCCGCAAAAAGAATTGATAATAACACGGTTAATATAACGATGATCATTATTCTTTGCATCTTTTCCTCCTTTTGAATAATGCCCCTAAAAACTATCTTTTTTTCATAATACTATACTTGCTGCTTTCATAATATATTTCCCAATTTTGAGACAAGACAATTTACTGTTATTATCTTTTTTATGTCAAATAAATATATGTTATCTCTCTCTTTTGTAGATCAGATAATCCCAGGCAGATAGAGTGAACGTACTGCGGCTATCGATGTTAAGAATTTCACCTGTTATTATATCTTGATAGATACCATCTATACTTTTTAATTGAAACTCCAGCTCATCAGCACCTAAATTCAAAACAAACAGTAATTCATCATTGCCACTTTCTCTGACGATGGAATATATCTGATATGGCGCAGTATTACCAACTTTCTTTAATCCTCCACCATTAGAGCCACTAAATAAAGCAGGATTTCCCCTTTTTAGTTTATTCAGGGTTCTGTATAATTCATCCATCTCAGTTGATTGCCACTTTATCTGATCTTTACCAAAGAATTTTAGCTGCCTGTCATTCAAAGCTTCCTGTCCGCTGTAAGTAAGCGGCATCCCCGGTAACGCATAAGTGAGCACTGTCATTGCCTTATATGATTCAGGAAAATGTTTGAGCATTGTCCCTGACCAGGAATTTTCATCATGATTAGAGAGGAAGAGCATCCGGATATTTTCATTGTCATAGTGTCTCATTTCCCTCATACGATAGGCATCAAGCTCGATAACTGATTTATAGCCGGTAGAAATGTCTTTAAATATACCATAGGCACTCCAGGCATAGGTCATGTCAAATGCCTGATGATAATTAGCATTTTCACATTCTGCCAGCATAAATACCGGTTTGATTCTTTCTATCTGAGTGCGAGCCTCTATCCAGAAATCAAGTGGCACCATTGCTGCTACATCACAGCGAAAACCGTCTATATCAAATTCGCGAACCCAGTATGCCATCACATCTGCCATTGCACCACGCAACCCGGTATTACTATAATCCAGCCAGATCACATCTGCCCAGTCCTTCACCGGAGGATAGAAATTGCCTGAACTATCCTTTTTATAATATTCAGGATGTTTTTCTGTCCACACATTATCCCAGCCAGTGTGATTTGCCACCCAGTCTATGATCACATACATGCCCCTGCTATGAATATCTTCAATGAGACTTCTGAAATCTTCTTCACTGCCAAATTCCGGATTGATGCCATAATAATCACTGCTGGCATAATAACTGCCCAATGACCCTTTACGGTTCAATTCACTGATAGGATTGATCGGCATCAGCCAGAGTATCCCCACACCCATCTCCTGCAAACGAGGCAGATGCTGACGAAATGCCTCAAATGTTCCCTCTTCTGTATATTGCCTCACGTTCACTTCATATATAGACAAGTTCCTTGACCAGTCAGGAGCTTGAAAATCTCCTAGCAGATAGTTTAATCCTATAAATAAAATAATAATAATAATTAACCGCTTCATTATTCCTCCCAGTGCTTTTCCAATATTTTTAATGAAAGACATTTTCAGTCAATTTATTTTAAATCTCAAGCTCAAGATTCGTAAACCATAACCCAGCTAACATTTTACTTGCAAAGAAACACCCTTCCCAAAATGCTGTCACTGTATTCAAAAGTATTTTTAAAAAGAAGGAAAGACATGATTAATTTAGAGAAATTTGCAGAACTGGGATTGTCGGAAAGCTCGCTACTGGCATTAAGTAAAAAAGGCTTTGAAGAGCCAACTCCTATTCAAAAGCTAACCATCCCCCTGCTCCTGCAAAATGAAAAAGATATAGTGGGTCAGGCTCAGACAGGAACAGGTAAAACAGCAGCTTTCGGGCTGCCCATCATGGACAGCATTGAGGAAGGCTCTGGAAAAGTTCAGGTCTTAGTACTAATACCCACCAGGGAACTTGCTGTGCAGGTGTCTGAAGAGATGAGCTCCTTTCGCGGAGGACGTGATATTGCGGTTTTACCCATCTACGGAGGTCAAGCCTATGGTCAACAGTTAAGACGTTTAGATAACGGAGTGGAAATTGTCGTAGGCACACCAGGTAGAATAATCGATCACCTGAAACGTGGAACCCTTGACCTGCAAGATATAAAATTCATTGTTCTCGATGAAGCAGATGAAATGCTGAATATGGGATTCATTGAAGATGTAGAATTTATTTTATCCAAGACCCCTGCCGAAAAACGCTTCCTGCTTTTCTCCGCTACTATGCCTAAACGTATTCTGGAATTAGCAGAAAATTTCATGAGTGAATATGAAATAGTAAAAGTCAGTTCCGGACCTCTTACCGTTGACCTGACAGATCAGATATATTTTGAAGTTCGCGATTCCGATAAATACGAGGCACTCTGCCGGATAATCGACGTTGAGCCTGAGTTCTATGCCCTCATATTCTGCCGCACAAAACTTAAAGTTGACCATCTGGCAAATGCCCTCAAAGATCGGGGATATGACGCTGCTGCGCTCCATGGAGATGTCTCTCAAGCCCAGAGGGAACGGATTCTTGACCAATTTAAGAAAAAAAAGATCAGCATCCTGGTCGCTACCGATGTCGCTGCCAGAGGTATTGATATTGTTGACCTCACTCATGTTCTTAATTATTCCATCCCTCAGGATCCGGAAAGTTATGTTCACCGGATTGGCAGAACCGGAAGAGCCGGGAAACAGGGTACAGCCATCACCTTTATCACTCCTTCCGAATACCGGAAACTAATGAGAATTCAAGAGGTTTCCAAATCAGAGATCCGCCAGGAAATATTGCCTACTGTTAAAGCCCTGATCAGAATTAAGCGGGACAGGATCGTTTCGGAAATTAAAGATGTCATTGATAGTAAAGATTACCATGACAATATGCACGTTGCGAATGAACTGCTGGCTGATTTTTCACCTGATGTTATCATTTCTGCTCTTTTGTCACATGCTTATAAGGATGAGTTTTCTTCCGATCGCTATACAGAGATTGCTGCCCCGGGAAAACATCGACGGAGCAATAGTCCCAAACCCTCTGATTATTCGCCGGATCAGGAAGGGATTACCAGATTATTCATTGCTCTGGGCAGGAAAGATGATCTCAATGCTCAAAAACTGGTTAATATGATTCGCCAGGAAGCAATGGTTGAACCCAATCATATTAGAAATGTTCAGGTTTTTGACAGTTTTTCTTTTGCAAATGTTCCCTTCCAGGAAGCTGAACATATTATTAACATTTTCCGCAGTAAAGGTAAGGATAGAAAACCCTTAATTGCAGAAGCAAAAGAAAAATCAGATTCTCCAAAATCACCTCCAAGACCAAATCTCAAAAAGAGAAACAGAAAGAAATAATTCTAACTCTGGAAATTTCCAGTGCAGTTCCTGATAGCCTGATCCATATCAATGGAATTACACTATTCCCTTATTTTTATCTGGGACAGAACGGACATTATTTATTTTGTCCATCCTGTCCATTAAGTCCATATTGTCCATAAGCATTTCAATTGCCAGGTCTCAGGGCAAATTCCTGGATTAATGAGAAAATGCTTGACTTGTATTTCATTTATGTAGTTTAAATAATTTAGATTGTTGAAAAATAATAACAAGGGGTGATATGATGCGGAAATTAGTAATTTTTATTGTTTTTTTGTTACCGGTTATACTTATGGCTGGATTTGATGTTAATATTGAAGGTGGATATGTATTTTGCGGCTATAATGACATTCAAATCCCGGGAGATGAAGGTACAGAATTTTCTTTTTGTGATGATCTAAACTATCAGCCACAAGCTTATGGCAGAATGCATCTGGGATATACTATTAATAAGAAGCATTATGTGTTTGCTACGCTGGCACCCTTTACAGTGAAAGCTGAAGGTACATTGGATAAGAATCTGAAATTTGGTGATTCACCACCCTTTGCTGCTGGAGAACAGCTAACTTCCTACTATAATTTCAATTCCTGGCGACTTACCTGGAGATATACGCTGATTGATAACAGCAGGTGGAAATTTGCGTTGGGCTTTACGGCGAAGATCAGGGATGCTTATATATCAGTGGAAAATGCTACCAGGAAAACAGAATTCAGTAATGTGGGCTTTGTGCCCATAATTCATTTTATGGCAGATTACCAGATTTCAGATAAACTGGGTATGAATATCACTGGTGATGCTCTGGGTGCACCACAAGGCAGAGCGGAAGATGTCCGGTTTTCCACCTATTACCATCTGAATAAGAAAGTCAAACTTGATCTGGGTTACCGGATTCTGGAAGGTGGTGCAGATAATGACAAGATATATGGCTTTGCTCTCTTTCACTATTTATCGATGGGGCTTAGCTATCAGTTCTAAGGAGAATATATGCAGCGGGAAGAGTTTTATAAAGACCATGATCCAAAGGTGTTGAAAGCTATTTCAGGAGCAGTAATCGGCATAGCAGGAGCCGGTGGATTGGGTAGTAATGCCGCAGTGGCTCTGGCACGGGCAGGGGTTGGTAAATTGATTATTGTAGATTTTGACAGAGTCTCTGCTTCAAACCTGAACAGACAATACTATTTTGCGGAGCAGGTAGGGTCATATAAAGTGGAAGCATTAAAGAAAACTCTGAAGCGCATCAATCCCTGGAGTGAATATGAAATCCATATCAAGCGTCTTGATCAGGAACTTATAGAAGAGATATTTGAAGGTGTGGATATTATAATTGAAGCCTTTGATCAGGCAGAAGCAAAGCAGATGCTCATAGAAACCTGGGATGAGAGTTTCGCCGATATACCACTCATCGTCGGCTCAGGAATTGGCGGGATTGGTGAGAATAATAAATTGCGTCAGACATCAAGTGGCAGGCTGTATTTGATCGGAGATGGAGTTTCAGATGTAGAGCAAGGTTATAAACCTCTGGCACCCCGAGTGGGAGCAGTAGCCTGCATGCAGGCAAATCTGGCATTGGAACTGCTCATAACTAAGTTTTATAAAAGGAAATAATAGTCTATGAATAACACCTTTTATCTAAATAAACGCTTGGAAGAATGGCAGCCGGAAATGTCGATCAGGAACCTGCTGGATAAAAAAGAATATAATTTTAGAATGCTGGTGATCAAGATTGATAATAAACTGATAAAAAAGTCCGATTATGACACAGCTATTATCCCTTTACATGCTGACGTGCAGATATTGCACCTGATGAGCGGCGGATAAGTTCTATTGAATGGCAGTTATTGAAGCTGGCAAAATCCTCTATAGCTCTAAAGAGAAGTTTTTCTTCGTATGGTGAAAGGGCTTCAGATATATGAAGATTATTGATTTGCAGCACCTGAGATTTGCGATCTGCTTTTGCATCCATGAGCCCGATGAAGCGGTCTTGATATAGTAGCGGCATAGAGAAAAAACCATACTTGCGTTTAACTTTGGGCACATAGCATTCCAGTTTATAGTCAAAACCAAAGATTTCAAATATTCTCTTGCGATTAATGATCAGATTATCAAAAGGCGAGAGTATGAAAACCTTATCAGGATAATCTATCATTTTCGGCTGAGATTCTGCAGAGTAATATACCTGTCCCCTATTCTCGAATTCTCTTATTCTTCTTTGTTTTGTGTAATCAGCCAGCACATTTTTGATATTAACCCTGTCAACCAGGCTTAAATAACCATATATCTCTCTTTCTGTGGCAGCACCAAGAGCAGAAAGAGCCTGTGATACCTGATACTCGGCTGCTTCTTTAACTGGAGGACAGGTAATGTGCTCGCTTTCAGGATATACCCGCTGCGTGAGATCATATACTTTTCGGAATTTAATCCGCCTGGCAACCATTAATTTCCCCTGATGCAGCAGATATTCCAAGGCATAACGTGACATCTTCCAGCTCCACATTTCTCCCGGAGCCAGATTTTTATCATCAAAGTCGCTGGATGATAGAGCACCTTCGGCGTATATCCTCTTATATACTTTGCCGAGAAGTAGATGAAATTCCTTTGTATCCGTAATCTCGTTATGCCAGGCAAAATTCCTTTTACGGAGCAGCGAATAGCGGAAACTTTCAATTGGCAATATTGAAGCAGCATGAGACCAGTATTCAAAAACCTGATTCCCGGCATGTAATTCTGTAAGCATGTCACTATTATAATCAGAAAATCTACTCCAGAGTACATGATGATGAGCTCTTTCCGTAACATGAATTGTATCGATCTGAACATAACCCAGATTATCGATCACACCCTTTACATTACTCTCCTGCCTGAGCAGTTGAGCATTTATGATATATTTCTTAAGTTCTTTATCTGATATTTTAGCCATGGAAGTTAAATTTTATTTCAGTTACTGCTTGTCTATGAAAATCTATCCCAGGTCTATCGTAGATTAATCGTCCCCGATTAATGGCTTTAAAAAAAATCAAACAAAGCTAAAACCTAAATTCCCTATGCTGGTTATTGGGAAAACCTTAAAAAATAATTAATCGGGGACGATTAATCTACGAAGTACCGTTTAGTCTATTTACCAATTAGCTGCAACCTATTTGACAAGAAAAGCGTCCGGGGAATATCCTGGACGCATAACTAAAATCTTTAATACATCAATCTAAGAGAAGCAGTGAAATTACGTTCCGCAGCTGGAAAATAGAAATTATCATCATATTCCCAGTCACCATCCGCATCATCCAGATAACCTGCGGTTTCGTATTTGAGATCAAAAACATTATTGACTCTGAATTGTAATGCCAGAATGCTGTTTCCGATCAGATTGGCGATTTTGTAATCAAATCCCAAATTCCAGACTGTGCTTTCATTGATGATATGCTCTGCGCTTTGGGAATTATCCAGATACTGCTTGCCAGTGTATTGTGCTTGCAGGAAAGCATTAAGGTTTCTTAGAGAGAATCTGAGTTTTGCCTGCCCGAGCAGTTTCGGTGAACCACCCAGTTTATTACCGGAAAGATCAATCAATGAGTCAGCCCAGTTTATATACTGGAAATCACGGAAATAGTTATCTGCATAGGCAAATGAAGCAGATAATTGCCAGTTTTGTAAGAAACGTGTAGCTGCTTCCAATTCTATACCACGGTGAACAGTGGCATCAGCATTGCCGCGAATAGCTCCACCGGAATCATCTACTCCGCCATAATCAACTATTTCATTCTGGAAATCCATGTAATAGGCATTAAGTCGCACCTGATGATTATCAGTAATAAAGCCAATTCCAGCTTCATAATCAATCACAAACTCAGATTCTACCAGAGGGTCGCTCCATTCATAGGCTTCCACTTCCCCATTCTCGTCATAGATAATCTCATATTCAGAAAATAAAGGCTGCTTCCCCAGGTCATCAGGACCATCCCAGGTGTCATAGAGTTCATTATCTGCTGGTTCACGGTTGGCAATAGCAGCATTAGCATAGATATTCCATTTCGAGGTCAGGTTATAATTAACACCTAACTGGGGATTAAGGAAAGAATAATCAACCTTGTATTTATTCAGATAGGCACCAGTGAAATTACCTGCTTCCTTTTGCTCGAAATCATAAGTGATATACTGATAATGCAGGTTTGCCATCAGGTTCAGATTATCGAATAACAGATAGTTTTCATTTATATAGGCAGTGATATAATTCTTCTCTGCCTGATATTTATAATAATCAGTACCGGCAACAAAATCTTCAACCAGTTCATCAGAGCTGATATCATCCACTTCACCCCAATGATCGCTGGCAAAAGTGCTCAGATAAGTTCCTATAGATAAATCCCCATTACCATGCTCAAGTTCTATATTACTCACCAGACCAAACTGGTCTTTTTCCACCCACTTCTGCCGGATCAAGTCCACTTCACCGGAGTCTGCTAATCCATATTCCCAGAGATCAGCACCCAGGTCTTCTTTCTCATAATACCCGCTGCCATTGATATAAAAAGCAGTATTTTTTAACTGCATTCTATCATTTAAGCGGAAAATATTATGTATTTCCAGATGCAGCTGCTCAAAATCATCTATCTCATTATCATAAGTAATCGGATTATGCTGATGGTTTTCTGCCAGATCTTCTTCCCAGGAAGCATACCAGGCTGCTTGAGTGATTTCATGCCCGGTATAGAAATTGAATTCAGTAACAGACCGGTCAGTTTTGTAATTTAATGAAGTATAAAGCGAAGTAAGCTCAGAAGCAGATTTATCACGATAGCCATCAGAGGTTATCTTTGAGAGTCTAATATTAAGTTTCAGATTCTCACTGAGTGCTGAATTATATTTCAAACCCATTTTACGGGTGTTATAGCTTCCCAGCATATAGTATAGTTCATCATAGCGGTTACTATATTCATCCGCTGAGGAGGTAGTTTCTATATTCAGTGAGCCGCCAAAGGAAGCAATACCATAATGCGAAGCACCTACCCCGCGCTGGAACTGGATATCCTGCACACTTTCAGCAAAATCCGGCATATTTACCCAGTAAACACTATGATCTTCCGGATCATTCAAAGGAATACCATTGATCATTACCCCAATCCTTTTCTGGTTGAAACCCCGCATCTTCAGATATGAGTATCCTGAGCCTGAGCCTGATTCAGAATAGGCAAATAAACCCGGAACTTCGTCTAAGATCAAAGGTAAATCCTGACCCTGCAGGTTTTCCCTGATCTGCTGATTGGAAATGCTGCTCTGAGCTACAGGAGTTTTACGTGATTCTGCTCTGGTCTCAGTAATGGAAATTCCATCAATATTCTGAGCTTTGCGGTTCATACTAATGGAAATAAGCTGTTGCTGAGGGATCACAATCTCCTGGCTGACAGGAGTAAATCCCTGATGATAAAACTTCACCTGATAACTTCCTGTAGACAATTCATTGAGTTTGAACATGCCTGTCAGGTCGGTTGTTGTCTGCAGACTTTCTCCTGCAATAGATACTTCCACATCAGATATCCCTCTCAAGGTGGAAGAGTCCAATACTATGCCATACATTGTTTCTGCAAATACTGCTAAAGGCAATATACACAGAATAATCAGTAATAATACACTTTTCTTCATTACAACTCCTATTATCTTATAATAAAAAAACGCCTATCGGTTTATACCCGCATAGGCGTTCCCTAAGATAAAATAAAATCTATTTCCGCTAACTTCCTACGCCGGTATTAACCGGTTCAGGTTCAAAGGGTATGTCTCAACCGCATCAGGCAGTACCCCTATAGCTAATCTTTTAATGATCTGATTTACGAAAAAACTCAAGGCGGTTATCTGTCAAATACTTTTGGTTTATTTGGAGTACATTATCCGTCATTTGGAGTACATTATCCGTCATTTGGAGTACATTATCCGTCATTTGGAGTACATTATCCGTGATAATGTGTGCGGTGTCAGCCGCATAAAACCTTCTACTCAGAAATTAAGTTAAATATCTTAGATTATTACCTCCTATCCCTTACTCGCCTATTACTTCCACACATTCTCTGGAGTACATTATCCGTGATAATGTGTGCGGTGTCAGCCGCATAAAACCTTCCACCCAGAAATTAAGTTAAATATCTTAGATTATTACCTCCTATCCCTTACTCGCCTACCGGCTCGTCACATTATCACGGATAATGTACTCCAAACATCTCCGAGCAGGTTTGAGACTTAAAAGTCTGACAGGAAGTGCAGGTATGATAGCGGCAGAAATTATCATTAATGTAAAGAATAGCCTGCTGAAACACTGCTTTTTTCCGGGTAAGTCTTATCTGGGCAGAGTCCATGAACTGTCTCATAGACTTTGTGATATGGTTATCCGGCAAAGCATGGAAATTGTTATAGATATACAAAACTGCTGTTTCCATTTCTTGAAACTTGTTTTCCCGGGCATATAAAAGAGCTAAAGGCAGGATAATATTAATGAATACAGTATCAAGCCGAGTTTTGCCAAGTTTGTATTTATCAGGCAGAAACTCTCCGGGACGAATAAAAAGAGCATAAATTCTCTGATAAAAATCACTCATTTTAATGTCTCCAGCCGGAAAAGAAAAGAGATTGATAAATTTATTGAACAGTGAACCCTGCAGCGATTCAAAAACCAGCGAAGATACCTGCAGCAGCCTGATAGCAGGATGATTTACCGGTCTTATTCTAAATAAGTGCCAGTCTATTTCCATTTGCTCTTTAATAAATTCCTGACGGGCATACAACTCTTTCCATTTGAGGATAAATTCGGCAGGAAAAGTAGCCGGCAATTTATCGATCAGGCCGGAGCACCCCAGCCAGAGGGCAATAAGCTGCTGTTCCGTCATACCATCTGCGGCAAAACTGCGTAACTGGGTATAGGTAAGTGAATTTGCCAGTTGCAGCATCTGATATTTATTTTTACTGTAACCCAATGCTTCCAGAATACCCTGATAAGCAAGCTGATTAAAGCCGGTGAAATATTGTTCCGCAGCAAAGCGTTTGGTTTTCTCATTCAGGCGGAAACTGCCATATTTAGCAAGCAACGGTGCCAGTAGTTCCGCAGATTGTCCAGCAAAAAAGGAGCAGAATTTATCTTTAGGCAAATGCGGATCATCCTGATAGCCGGAAAATATACGGGAGACGTCATCATCCAGAAAATCCTGTATCGCAAATATCTCAATATTCCGCCCGTTTTTGTCTATTGTAAAATCCAAATTCACATTATGCTGATATACCACGTGCAGAATAACCCGGCAATAATTGCGGTCATTACTATGCCCATGAGCTTTCCAGTCATAAGTGGTTTTATGAATTTCCACATCTCCCCTCAGCAGATCATCATCAAGAGCCAGCACAGCCTCCCGGAAATCAGGTCCGGCAGAACTGCTGTACCTGCCCGGTGAGATAATCTTAATCTTTCTACCAGATATAGTATATAGTTCAGGCTTTAAATGTCCGGCATCCCAGATATGATAAAGAAAGCGTTCCGTGAAATCAGTAGTTTTCATAATATACTTCCTAAATTATTTGGTTTTAATTAACCATATTTTAAGTAAATCAGTCAATAAGATTTTTTCAAGCGAAATATTATATCCCGAAGGGATAATCCCTACCATTGCCCCTCATAAAGGCGTAACCGATATGAGGGGACTTAATAAATCTTCGTCCCTAATTCTTCACGCGTCAGACCATAATGCCTTTCCCCGGAAGCACTTATCAATTCACCTATTGTCTCCACTCCTGATAAAAAATGCTCCACACTCAGCGTTTTCAGGTCAAATCCCAGCGATTTTCCCGCTCGGAACACAACCTGTGACCATAAATTATGCGGACCCACCGCCCTGGGCTGCATTCCTTTCAGATAATTTCTCTCAAACCAGCGCTTGTAAAATTTCTCCCATACATGCCGGCAATCACTCTTTATCCCCTTCCAGCACTGGTTTACTCTAGGCTGCACCTGCAGAAAATAATGCGATTGCTCATTATGCTCATAACTCCCCATCTTACGGGTATACATGAAATTCTTCTGCATTTTTCCATAATTTAGATGTGAATCAGGAGTGCTGTAAAACACAATATCCTCTAATTTACCGGTCACTGAATAAAGCCAGCTCGGCGGGATCACACACCGGATATACTTTTCTATGGGTGCAAATCCCGGATCAGGTAATT
The DNA here is from genome assembly GCA_021735645.1 of Candidatus Cloacimonadota bacterium. Classification (GTDB taxonomy): domain Bacteria; phylum Cloacimonadota; class Cloacimonadia; order Cloacimonadales; family TCS61; genus Stygibacter. The sequence continues at coordinate 1,389 of JAIPGP010000053.1, read as the reverse complement.
CCAGTATCTCTACCAGATGCTCTTCATACCAGGCTGCATACACGTCTTCCAGTAAATGCTCTTCGCTGATCACGGTCAATTTCCGCTCGCAATATAAACCATCCTCAGTATAACAGCGGATGATATGTTCTCCCTCCTCTGCAAATGGATATTCGAGCTTAGAACGCGGTGCCAGCTTCCGTTTTTCCTTGAGTCCGTCATCCACCTGCAGCATGTATTCCCCTTTCCTGCGTAGCTTCAAAAACCTGTCACAGGTAAAACTGTAACTACCAGGATAAATAAAATATGGCGTGTAATAATACAACTTATGCAATATCTCTTTAAATCCCGGACGGTGCTTATTCGTTAACGTATTAATCTCCCGCATCACGCACTCACTACGTATGCTGAGCACAGTCGGTTGATATTTTGGTACGTATTTATAAGGATACTTATATAATTCACCATTACGTTTATGGCGATATACAGTATCACCCAGACGCCCATGGATATCAAAATAATTCTCGATAAATTCCTGAGGATTAGCTTCTTTTCGAGGCTTGGCAGCCGCATATTCCTTACGCGTCTTGCTATAGTTTTTCATAAATATTTCCTCCAGTAATAAAAATTAATCAGCCTCACATTTTTGGCAAATAAAAAATATTACTTTTTTACAATAATCCGTTTATCCTTTATAGTGGTAATAGTTAACAAAGCTATTACCACTATAACATATAAACCCCTAAACACCATAGCAACCACATAACAACCCCAGTCTAAGCACCACCCAAGTAACCTACCAGTATCTCAACTGGGCTCCCCATAACAAAATAATGTTATGCGGAGCTCAGTTGAGTTACCCTTATGTTACCAGGGTGATACCCTAATGATGGTAGTATGGGAGTTCTTCCTTTGGATTTCTACTTTGCTATCGGTAGTCTGGGAGTTCATCACTTGAACTTCTACTATGTTAAAGCTGGTAGGATAAGCGGAAGGTTATGGTACGATCTTCGAGTAGCAAGAATAAGGACAACTAATTTCTAGTTTTGATTATTGAATGATGTACAATTTTTATATTTATTATCATTTTCTATGTTATTCTGTGCCAGAAACTTGGTGCTATTTGTGAAATTCTACTACATAATATGGGTTAAAAGCCTGTGCAAAAAAAAGAAGATCATACAAGCAATGGATGTTTTATAAGCATATTGCTCAGTTAAGTCAGAAGTTCTGAACCGTACTCGGGGTAGGACTGGACGACTAATACAATATCCACCTTGACAAATCATATAAAGCAATTATATTGTCTTCAGATTCAAAATCTGGAGGTAATATGTCACGCACTAAAGATCAATCGTTAACAGAGGTTTTTCGGAACGCTGATAAGTCTTTATCTGAAATACGCGATGT
>JAIPGP010000052.1 GCA_021735645.1 Candidatus Cloacimonadota bacterium | reverse complement strand
CCAAGACTTTTGATACGACTGAATTTTCGGGTTCAATTAGCGAGGGAATAAAAGAAGCTATTAGTTTTATAAATTACGATGAAGTTTATCAGAAGCTGCAGGCTTCCCGCAGCAGTACGGTTAAATATAAAGCAGAACATAGTTACAAAGATCCGAATTCGGATGAAATCATCCATGAAAGTGATATCCAGTATAATAAAGAAACTATACTATTTGATCCTAAAATTACTGCTTTCAAAATATTAGTTTTAAATCCTTTGAAGGGAGCTATGCAGGATGTATCGATTGCAGTACAGCTATTTGTACATTGGGTACCCCAGGCAAAAATTGAATATATTACTTCACCAAGTGGAGTAATGAACTATATAAAATTAACAGACAATTCCACTGATTATCACTATAAATTAGTTCATGAAGGCGAGTTTACTTATGCAACGTCACTAAAGTATCTATTTGGTACAAATTATCGTAATATTAGCGATCAAACGGTAAGAAGTATGCTGGATGATGGTTATAAAATACCAACATTGGCAGAGTTTGAAAGGTTTATATCTGCCTTTAATGTTTCATTGATCACATATGAGGACAATTCTCTACGGGAAGATCCTTTTGGTATGCTGGGAGTACAAAATTACTCAGAATTGACTTTAGCCGTAATGGGAGAGAATGGGGGGGTCATTGATGAAAAGGCTTATCATTTAGAGTATAATAGAGTTAAAAGACGTATTGAAGCAACATTTATAGATCATAAATCAGGATCAATAATAGAATTAATGCTTGTTAAAGAAATAAAATGATGAGAATCGATTTTAAGTATATATTGCCAGTAATATTGCTGATAGCCTATATTATTTTATGTGCTGCAAGTAATGATATACTAAGTGATAATGAATTTACTTACTGGTATAATAGAGTTATGAATGAATATATACAGAGTACAAATACATCCCAGGGCTATTACTATGGATATTGCATAATCACTAATAAAAATGAATGCTGTAAATTGATAGAGATTGAGCTGGGATTAGACAATCCCGGGCATCGTTTTAGCGAAGATGAGATTTTATTAAAAGCTGCAAAAGAAGAAGCTATAAATAATCTGCTCCTGAATATCAAAAGGGAGTTATTCTATAGCAACTTCCGCAGTAAAACTGTTACAGGTGATGTAATAGATGAATCTTTTGAAGATCATCAAATTTCCCGCATAAAACTATCTTACCAAAAGAGTGACATAAAAAAGATATTTTCTGAGAAATTGCGCTTTAATGATATGCAATACTGTTTTTACTCAGTAAAAATCCAAAAAGGTGATGTCTCCAAAAATGGGATGTAATATTAAGTAATAAAAAATAAGGGAAGGAATGGATGAATAGTATAAAAACTTGGATATTGGTGATTTTGGTTATGATTATAGCAAGAGGTCTTTGTGGTGATTATGGTTCAGAAAAATTTATCTACAGAGGTGGTAAAAGAAATGTAGAATTTAGTATAACGAAATTAGATGATTCAAAAGTTTTTAAAGGAAGTGTGTATTCATTATTGATCAAAAATTTTGAATTTTTCCACCGCGAAGGTTTGAAACATTTTGAATACAATGAACAAGTAGGTAAGAATGATACCTCTCTATTTCTTGTTTATTCAACAATCAAAGATGTATTTAATTCTCCAATAGAGCATATTAATTTATCTGATGGAGATATGCCTTTAAAAGAAATTATAGAAATCAATTTGAGAGACAATTGTCCCGATATTGAAAAATATAGATTAGATATTGTAAATTCAAACCTGTTAAGTGCAATTGGAGGTAGGAAATCAAATTTTGTGATTTTGATAACAAAGAATGATCACGACTACAATGATTTCAAATTTACTAATGGAGTAAGAAATATAGATACAATATATAGTAATACTAGCCTGGAGATTAAATCTCCTGCTGAACCACACCAAGTTAATGAATTTGCCGGAGACGGAGGTGTAAATTCTCTAATGGATATGGTAATATCTAGAAATAAAGAAATTTCAGTAATGGTAAAGTTAATTGATAGCCAAGTGTCAATCAGCTTTGATGAATTATACACAAAACCTGGAGAGAATAACATTGTTAGACTTACTTATGAGCAAAAAGGTTTCAATAAACTTCCAGAAATATTAATCTCACTAAACAGAGCACAAAGAAGTTCGCTTTCATTTACAGATGAGAAAGGTTTTGAATTTCCAGCAAATTATAATACAGAAAAATTAAGCGAATTTATAACATATTCAATATTGCCAGAATTATTTGACAGTAATACTAGTGATTGGCAGTTAGCTATTAATGATAGCGGTAATTTGTCGCTGAACACATCGGGGGCAAATGATACAAAACCACTAAAAGATGAAAAAAAAATTATTTATACAAGTACAGAAACTACGAAAGTATCAAATCAGACATCATCTGCTGAGGGAACAAAAACACAATCTGATGAACATTCAAACACAGGGAAAGATGAAATCAAATTCACTGACAAGAGCGGAACTGCTGATGAGTCAGGAGTGCAGTTAGCGATTAAAAAAAAAGGAAAAGTGCAAATAACAGGTACTGATAAATTAGTATATAGAAACAGAAAATACAAAATAAATATTATTTCCAATGATAATATATACGTAAAGATACCAAGAGAAGAATTGAGCAATAGCCATAAAAATGTAGGTATATTAGGGAAAGGCGATGTAACTGGAACGATTGATAATAATGAGACATATATTACACTAATAAGTAACGAAAAAGAGAAAGAAGAAGAGAAAGATTTTAGGAAAAAGTTTAATCTTGAGTCAGATAATCAGGAATATACTATATCTATCAAAGATGATCACGGAGAGGTTGAATCTTTGGATATTTTGAAGTGTGTTAATGATATTAAGATATTAAATATCTCGAGAAAATCAGAAATTGAAGAAGCCTTGAAGATGGGTAAAAATTACGTGATTGAATTACCGAAAGACATTACAGAAAATCAGATAGAGGTCAGTTTCAATGGAAATGATGGAATAATTGCAAATAGTAAGCGAGAAATAAAGAGGAGGAAAATTTATATTTCTTTTACCCTAATAAAAAATGTTGATTGGGATATTGTACTTGATTATTCCGGCTTAAATGGAAGTCTATTGACGAAATATATTGAGAGTATCGAATATGATGGAGCAGAATTAAACTTTGTAGGGCAAGATAGAATTGTGGTTACAGTAGCAGACGGTATTCCTAATGTAAGTAAAAGTTTTGAAGTAAACTTTAGTGACAAAGGTAAAAGCAGTTTAAAATATTTAGCCGCAATATTACCAAATAAAGAAATAAAGATAATATTTTCACCTAAAACCGAAAACAAAGATATCGAAGTAATGATGAATGATGACAACTACAAATATGCATTAGACTGGTTTAAGAAAGATATTTCAATTCAAACAAAAGCGGGTAGAAAGTTTTTGAATGAGATTAGTACTATCACTGTAATAGGTACTGAAAATCTTGAAGATCAATTTGAAATAGAGTCTTCAAAACTACTATTTGGTAGTGAAGTTGCCGGAAAAATTAAATTTGAAGATGGTCATAAAGTAAAAATAATAATAACGCCGCCCTTAGAAAACAGGCAGGTAGATTTTAGCATACCTGATATGAAGGGTGATTATGGTATATTAAGTTTAAAAAATAAGGATTACACTGATTATAAAGCCGATTTATTAAAAAATGTTATCATTCATGTAATAGCTGGAAGAGAAGAGCTAAACCGTTGGAGCATTGAAACATTTGAGAGCAGAAAACTGATTAAGGGATATCCCTATAACTTCGAATGTTATGATAGAAATGGCTACATTATTCCTGCTAAGATAGGTACTGAAGGGTCCTTACTTAGAGCTGATTTAGGATTAAAAATGGAAGATAAGGGGATAAAATTTATATCAGATAAATCATATAACAGCACTTATCCCCTTCCCGAGGTTCGGATTGTATCTATAGAAGAATATGTCTGGCAAGTAGTAGATGATTATAAAATTAGCAATCCTGATAAGTACTGGATTACCAAAAGCGGCGATGTAAACAGAGGAAGTAATTATGTGAAAGTAACTTTGGAAAGACTCGTTGATGAAATTGCTATTGATTTAAATTTTGATAAAAATCCTGATATGGATGTAAAATATCAGAAAATTGATTTCGTTAATAGTGATTATAGCCCTGCACAAGCAATAACATCAGTTAAATATCAAATCAGCAATTTTGCTATACCGCAAAAAAGGCATCCATCTGACAAAAAGGGAAATCTGAAGATAATATCTAAAGATAACTGGTTATCATGGGGCGACATAGAAGGGGTTGACGAGATAGTTATTGATGAGGAGGATTTTATCTCAAATCGTGACCTTAAGATCACAATAAAGCCCGTACCTAAGTATATACTTTATGCTTTTGATTTTAATGTAAGTAAAACGTCTGTCAGTGGGGCAAAAATTGATATAATTGCAGATAGTTTAAGTAAAAAGTATATTAGTAATATTCAGGCAGATGATAAGAGTTTTATTTATTGTTCAAACACAAATACAAGCTGGGAGAATGACCAGTTTTCTGGTGAAGAGAAGTACTGGAATATGACAGGTAGTAAATCTCAAATGGAATCTCAGATAAAAGACAAGTTATATTTATATATATCTTATTCATATGTATCTGCTTTTGGCAGTTATGATAAGGAAATAATCAATGACATTTTTAATGTAGTGAATAAGCCTGGTGCAGTATATATTAAGAAGATAATAGTCACAGTATCAGAAGATCTGTATCATACTAAGTGGAAAAAGATCAATAGTGATTTGCAGAATAAAGGATTTGATTATAAATTTGAATTCTTGATTGTTGATGATAACGGAGAGATCAAAGGATTATAGGATATTATTATGGGGCGAGGATGAAGAAAGTTATAGTAGCTCTTATCATTATAGTAATTAATATATTGTATAGTCATCCTATATTAAAAAGACCGCTTGAATTTAACAAACCTCAATCAGGGCTTGTTACAACAGGAAGAGTCTTTAGTAATAGAGACAGGGCAGAAGAGTGGCTTACATGCTGGGATGCCTATTCTGACAGGGATAATAATACCTATTATCAGGGAGATTGTATGACTCCTATAGGTACATTGTCTTTTCTTGACCCTGTGTGGATAATCGATGAAACTGATGACTGGGTTGCTTATGGAATTAAAACTAATATAGATGTACGCAAAGACAGACGAGAAGTAGATGAGAAAGGGTGGATAAAAAAGGACAAATTACTTTTGTGGAAACAGTCATTAAAAAATGAACATAATATTAATAGGAAAGCGATAATAACTAAAAAATATGGAGATGAAATAAGTGCTCTGGAGTTCAATTTATTTTCAGATCCTGAACTTCATCATGAAGTAAATTATATTGCAAAAATATTTGATATTTATTATATATATAAACAAATCAATGATAGCTATCTAGTTGGGATTAATGATCATTTAAGAATTAGTGTTGGCCAAACCCCAAAACTAATTATTGGTTGGATTAATGCAAATAGAATAGCTACCTGGGATACTAGAGTTGCAATTGAGCCTAACTGGCAGTTTAGCAGATTGCAGGATAGTAGTGATCCATTGTGTAAATATTTTTTAAATGAGCTATCTGCTTTGAAATATTTCCATGGGCAACCCATTGATAACAGTCAGGTAGTTAATCAATTAGTTATTTCAGAATCCCAGGAACGTGATCTTGAAGATGAATATTACTCTGCTGCCTATAAGCAATTGGTTTATGATGAAAGATACAGGAAGCCTGGACAATGGTTTAGGTATCCAATAATTGATAACAATTTTGATGATGATACTTACAAAGTGTTAGTTTCAGTAAGACCAAGTTGTAGAGAAGAGGATAAAATGTATTCGGCAGTGGAAGAGATGATGCAAAGGTTAGAAGCCATGCGAACACTCAACTTTGTTTTTGTAATTGATGGCACTGCCAGCATGGGGAAATATTTTACCCCTGTTTCTGATGGTATTAAGGAATCAATATCCCAGATAGAAAATAAGTCTAACAAAGAGAACAAGTTAAAATTTGGAGCTGTAATATATCGGGATATCTATAATGGACAGACTAAATATTTGATTGATCATCAGCGTTTAACTAATCCGCAAGAAATGAGTAAATTTTTGAACTCTTCCTTAGTTGGTTTTAGCGCAGGTGATGAAACAAAGGGCGAAGCTTTATTTTATGGTCTAAATTACGCTTTAGATAACATGTTTCCGGAAGAATCAGGACAGGTTAATGTATTAATTTTGATTGGAGATACTGGAGATAATGGATATGGCAGCATTCAACTGAGAGATTTAAAAAACAAATTAGTGCAGAAGAACTGCTGGATGTTAGCATTTCAGGTTAATAAGGGTCGTCATCCTGCCTATAGTTCATTTATTGATGACAGTAAAAGATTACTTATGGATGTTGCTCTGCAGCATTATGAAAATATGAGGAAGGATATAACAGGGAATCTGCTTGATAGAATGAATATAGTGCAGCCAAGCTGGTCAAGCTCCATGAATGCCAAATCTGGATATGATATTCACAGGATAACTAACAGCTCAATTCTGGCAAGACTTTACGAGCCTGCTGGGAAAGAAATTCGGGCAGAATATTTAGAAGAAGAGATCGAAAAGTTTATTATTGATGTAAATCAGGATGTAACAAATATCAGAGAAACGGTTTATAGTACAATCCAAGGTGAAATCTTAGTCGGGAGCAATAGTAAAAATATATTTACAGAATCAGGTAAATATGAACCTTTCATTCTTAAGTTGCTTAAAGACAGTTGTGCTGACAATGAAATATTGGAAGTTTTAACCGGAAGTAATTTTCTGTATAGTGCAGAGTGTTATACTATCACGAATTTTGATAATCCTTTGCCTGAGGATTTACACAAGCCAGTTATTTTATTATCCCGGGATGAATTGAATGACGTATATAATTCATTTAGGAGATTTGTTGAATTGGGTAATGATAACGATGCAACTACATATGAGAAAATTGAAGCATTAATTGATTCCTGGAAAGAATTATTAGCCAGCTTTTGTGGAGACAGCGAGGTGGGGTTAGAGAATTCAACCTTCGGGGAGATGCGACAGAAGGTAACAGGTATTCCTGTAAGTAATAGCTGGTTAGATGACATTGATATCAATAGTATTGATATAGAAATCCATAAAAATCCAAATAGGTTTAGTGTATATTATGATAAGATTATTCATTCTGTTAATATTTTAGGTGATATTCTCAGGGATGAGAACTATCCAAGTAGTTTCACCGTTAGAGGGAATAATAAATATTTTTGGATTGACATTGATCTATTTCCCTAAGAAGAACAAGAAAATAAATATGAAAAGAATTAAATAGGAGCAAATATGAAAAAAATGCTAGTTTTTATAGTATTGATAGTAATCAACTTACTGTATAGTCATCCGATATTAAAGAGACCTAACGAATTTAATAAACCTCAATCAGGATTGGTTACAACAGGAAGAGTTTTTAGTGATGCAAATACGACGAAAAATTGGTTAAAATGCTGGGATGCCTTTTCGGACAGGGATAATAACACCTATTATGATGGTGATTGTATGACTCCTATAGGGACATTGTCATTTTTAGATCCTGTGTGGATAATTGATGAAACTGATGACTGGGTAGCTTTTGGAGAAAAAACTAATATTGATATGGGTAGAGACAGGCAAGAAGTGAATTTAAAAGGCTGGATTAAAAAGGATAAATTGCTTTTGTGGAAACAGTCATTAAAAAATAAATCTTATATAGATAGAAAGGCGATGATAATCTATAATCGGAAAATATTTGAGAGCAATAATGGAAGCAGAATCGATAGTGACAATGTAAATGAATTCAAATTTTGCTCTGACCCGGACTTCCAGAATGAGATTGATGATTTTGCTAAGATGTTTGATTTTTATTATATTTACAAAATACAGGGAGATGGATATTTATTGGGGAAAGATAGCTCAAAGAGGGTTGGTATAGGCAAAAAGCCTGAAACAATAATTGGCTGGGTTCATACCGGGAGAATAGCTACTTGGGATACCAGGGTAGCAATAGAGCCAAACTGGAAGTTCAATAGATTACAGGATGAGAATGATCCATTATGTAAATATTTCTCAGATGAGCCATCTGCTTTAAAATACTACCAGGGACAAAAATTTGATGCCAGTCATGTGTTTATTAAACTAGTACTTTCAGAAGCACAGGAATTTGATTTTGAGAAAGGGGATTACACCGCTGCCTATATGGAATTAATCAATGAGGAGAGATATCGTAAACCTGGACAATGGAGGCGTTATCCCATAATTGATAACAGCTTAGAAAATGAGACTTTTATGATTGCCGCTTATGGAGGGATAAGCGGGGAATCAAGAACTGAGGAAGAGTTGCTTAGGGCAATTGAAGTGATTATTCAGCGATTGGAAGCAATGCGAACTATAAACATTGTTTATGTAATTGATGGTACTTCCAGCATGGGGAAATATTTCAAGCCAGTTTCCGATGGTATTAAGGAATCGATCAATCAGATACAAAGTGAGGCTGATGAAGCTAACACGTTTAAATTTGGAGCTGTAATATATAGAGATATTAGTGATACCGGGACTAAGCATTTAATTGAACATAAACGCCTAACAAACGCTGAAAATATTAGTAAGTTTTTGGATTCAACGGTAGCTGGTTGGGATAAAGGTGATAATACTAAAGAAGAAGCTTTAAATTATGGAATAAATTATGCGGTCGATAATATTCTTCCCGAGGAGGAGGGACAGGTTAATATCGTGATTTTGATTGGAGATACTTGTGATAATGGATATGGAAATATTGAGCTTTCTGAATTACAAAGCAAATTAGTGCAAAAGGACTGCTGGATGTTAGCTTTTCAGGTAAACAAGGGCAGTCATTCTGCCTATAGCTCATTTATTGATAACAACAAAACATTATTAATGGATGTAGCTCAAAATCATTATGAAGATATGAAAGAAAGTATTACTGAGAATATACTAAATGATATGGGTATAGTGCATCCAAGCTGGTCAAGTTCAAGAAATGTGGAGTCAGGATATAATACTTATCGGATAAGTAACAGCTCAGTAGTGGCAAGACTATATGAACCCATAGGTAATAAGCTTAGTGAAGTTTATTTAGGAGACGAGATTAAAAATTTTGTAATAGAGGTAAATCGTAACATTACAAAAATAAGAGAAGGACTTTATAGGATGCTCGACGGGCACGGCTTAGTTGGTAAAGATGCTGATAAACCAGGTAAATTCAGTTCAAATTCAGCAGATTTCACACAATATATGCTGAAGTTCATAATGGACAGTTATGCTGATAACAGTGTTTTAGAGGCATTAACAAAGAAAAATTTTCAGTACAGTGAAGAGTGTTATACTATCACTAATTTCAAAAATACTTTACCTCAGGATTTACATAAGCCAGTTATTTTATTATCCTGGGATGAGTTGAATGACGTATATAATTCATTTAGACGAATAGATGAATTGGGTTCTGATGACAATTCTACAACAGATGTTAAAGTTGAAGCTTTAATTGAGTCCTGGAAAGAATTATTAGCCAGCTTTTGTGGCGACAGCGAGGTGAGTATAGAGAATTCAACCTTTGGCGAAATGCGACAGAAAGTAACTGGTATCCCTATAAACAACAGTTGGTTGGATGATATCGATATAAACAGCATTGATATGGAAATTCACAAAGATCCAAATACATTCAATGTGTATTATGGCAAAATATTATATACTGTAAATATTTTAGGTGATATCCTTAGGGATGAGAATTATCCTTATCGATTCACTGTTAAGGGAAATAATAAGTATTATTGGATAGATATTGATCTACTTCCGTAGTAATTAATAAAGGGGATGTAATGAAATACGAAATAGGTTCAGGTACTACTTTTGGTTATAGGAAAAATAACAAAAGAGAAAATGTGAAAATCATAAGTTTTATTGATAAAACAATTATTGAAGGTGGTGATATTGTAGTTTTATTTGGTCAGTCAGGTATAGGAAAAAGTACCATTTTAGAGGGGTTAGGTTTAATGGAAGATACTATCCTAGAAGGCTCAGCGATTTTGACAATAAATGGTGATAAGTATGACTTGGAAGGATTAGTTTTTGACAAAGTCAAAAAGAAACGTTTGGGAAACGATGAAGTATGTTTGCCGGAGCAAATCAGGAGGAAATACTATTCTTATATTTTTCAGGAAGCTGATGTGATAGAAAATCTTACCTGTGAACAAAACATTAAAATGGCAAACGATTTTAAATTATGTGAAGATAATGAAAACCCTGCAGCAGATATAGAAGAAAGAATAAAAATATTGGCGAAAGATTTTGGTCTTTTAGAATTTCTTGATCATACGCCAGGTGAGATATCGGGAGGTCAGAAACAACGGGTTGTATTCACTCGAGCTCTTTTACCACATTTCGAAGTACTTTTCGCAGATGAACCTACGGGAGACATTGACGAATACTTATCAGATAGTATGATGGAGAAGATGGCGGATAAAATAACTTCAGATAAATCAGATAAGATTGCTATCATTGTGTCTCATAAAATTGATCTATCTGTAAAACATGCCAATAAGATAATTGCTATAACCAAGAATAGTGAGGGAACAACGAAAAGCAAGATCATAGCTGAGCACATTTATCAAAAAGACAAAGTTACTGAAATTTGGAGTAATGGAAAGGGCAAAACTATTAATAATTTGCAGGAAGTATTGAGAAAACTGCTAAAGGAAGGAAACTAATGAAACGATATCCTGAGAGCTTTTATAATAATGAGAAGGATATTCTTTTAGAAGAATCAAACCACAAATTGAAAAAGAAAAACATGGTTTTGAATGGAAATAGCTACAATGATGATGGAAGCGTCCTAAAGACCTTTAGCTTAGACAATATTGATTTCTTTGTTTTGGTTACATATTTGCTATTATTTTTAGGATTAATATTAATTTTGCGATTGAACTATTTAGCGAGTGACCCTTATATGAATTGGTTAGAGGTTGATGCTCAGAAAAACAATGATGAACTTATAAATGTAGTAAATGAAATTGGTGAAAATTATGATGTGAAATCTCTTAGCGAATACAATATCTGCAATACTTCTTTTTATTCCGAATACAAGGGTGGTCTCTCATTGACAAGAGGCAGAACAATTGATATTGACGAAGATAGTGTATATGAAGTGATAAGTAGGAAATCTAACATAGTGTATGGTGAACCCTATTTCAGCAGTAAGGATATTGGTATAATAATTACAGAAAAAACATACTCTAAGTACTTTGGAAAGGACAAATATAAGGATAATGGATTTTTATATGTTTATTATAAAAGAAATGAGAATCCCCAGAAATGCCAATGTTCTCCATTGCCGATTAGGGCGATTGTCAAAGAATTGCCATCCAAAACAGAATTTCTCCTAACTAATTTCTGTTACAATCACCTGTATGGCTCATGTAATATTTTTGATGTAAAGAAGATAGTTAATAAATTTTCATTTTTTATTCCATTTGAGTCAATTCCTAAAGAAAACCAGTTTGAGTTAGAAAACATTATTAATAAGAAAATCATAGAAAATAAAAATTTTAACTCAATCCTTTCCGAATCTTTTGATATTGAGATCAAGAATTTCTTAATTGAGGAGTATTCGATGAAAAGTGGTTTTATAGTTAATGTGATGTTAAATTCTACGTCAGGGAAAAAGAAAATTAGTTTAACTGGCAAAGAGCATCACGAAATAAATCAAATGGTAGCTAAAGAATTAAGTGAATATGACATAGATTTGATTTATGATTATGACTGGTCTGAAGAGCCAAGTCAAGTGTCATCAGATTATTTAAGCATCAATTTTAAGAGTGTTAATAATCTTAAGAGTTTTGTTAATGATGTTTTGACTCCTTCCGGATATTCAGTGGACACTTCGCAGATTGCCATGAGAGAGCTCTACTATGGAGTTATAGTATTCTCGATTGTTGTATTCATTATAATAATCATATTTGCCTCAATAGTGCTTGCAACTTTATATACGCAGATATTCACAGCTCGGATCAAACACATAAAACATATTTTAGGCTCTTTAATTGCTTTCGGTACTTCTAATCATACAATAATAAGTATGTATAGAGATATATTCACTGAGGTATATGCTAAAAATTGCAGAAAGAAATTTATAGCAGTAACTATCTTATTTATCATATCATTTGTTATTGCAAGAATATATATAATACAGCATATTATTGTCCTGGATTATCTTTATGCTCTAATATTTGTTATGCAGTATTTTTTGACGAAAATAATACTGCAAAAAAGATTAAATAAAACACTTCATAGTTTATTAAACCACACTCCAGGGGAATTAGTATATTCAAAATGAAGTAGTTTAGATTGCCCGTTTAAAAGTAAGAGAACCTTTTGGAGCAAAAATAAATTTAACAATCCGGCAGTTGTCAACAGAGTGTGCGAGGTGTGAAAACCGTTAGCAGTTGGGAATGATTTACCTGAAGATGTACAGGCAAAAAGGTAATTTGTCAAGATCGTGACCAGTATATATATTTTACAGTAGCAGAATATAGTTGACAAGAAAATTAGTACAGACAAAAAATGATAAAGTTGAAAAACGAGAAAATGAGGGTTGTATGAAATCTGTTGTGGGCAATGTATTATCTGAGTACATCACGCGAGATTCACAATTAATCGAGGAGATTATATCGGTTCTCGGGTCAGAGAATCATATAGTGGAAGTGACAGGAGCATCCGGCACGGGGAAATCATTTGTTTTTGAGAAATTGAACCATGTATTAAAGAATAAGCAGTTAAATTATAAGGTGATGATCCCCCGTGTACGAGGCGGGAATCATTTTTATGATTTTGTGCAGTTATTAACGGGAATAGAGGCTACGGAATATCGGGAGATAGTGCAAAGGTCACAGGAATTTGAGATCAAGAACCGTTATGATTTTTATTATTATTTTACGCGTCAAGTAGAGAATAGTCCGATCAAGACGGATATTATAGTGATTTATGAATCGAGTTATCTGGACGTATATACGCGGGAATTCATCCAGTTTTTGATAAATTATCTGACCAAAGCCAACATAAAATTTGTTATATTTTCGGGAGAGTCACATTTTCCGGATGGTTATAATATCAATATGACAGCTCCGACCAAGGAAGACATTGCCAATATCCTATCACATCTGTCAGCCAAAGAAGATGGTGATTATGTACGGGAAGCAGAAGTGATAGAGCATGTTTCCGAGCAGAATTATTATTCAATACAGTATCTTCTGGAGAATTATTTCAGTACTACCGATCAATTGAAGCTTGATGAATTAATTGATCGCAAAATCACGATAGATTCTATTTATCAGGAGAGTTTCAGTAAACTGAATGCTACTGAAATTGAATTACTATTATATATTTATTTACTGGACACACATGCGGAGCGTCAGCATTTGAATGAGTTATCTGGCAGGAAATCGATCAAGGCATTAAAGACAATAGACAACGAGCATTTGATCATCCAGGTAGGTGACAATTTTTATGTCCGCAAAGTTCAGCCGATCCGGAAATGTTTCGACAGTCTTGATCCTAAGGAGCAGCAGCGACTATTATCACAGATCAAGGATTTCAGCGAGAATGAAATTTGTTATGATTTTCTGACGAAGGATGCAGAAACCCAGAATAAGTGTATTCATTATCTGGATTTGATCTGTGATCAGGAGAATTTGCTGAAATATAATAATCTGTTGCTGGATCATCTGGAGGATGGAGCAGCGAAAGTGGAGGTAATGAACCGGATTTCGCAGGTAATGAAGGAGACCCGGCAAATAGATGAAGCCATTGAGATACTGCGGAGTTCCTTAAAACTTGCCCAATCGCTTAATTTACCAATCTACTGGATAATTCATGAACTAGCAGATTGCCTGAGCATCAACACAAATTACACATTTGCTTTGGAGGTGATCAAGAAGTATTCACCTGATGAGATAGAGGACTACTGGCACTGGAAGATCATGCTTTTGAAGGCACGGCTGTTTATGCAGATGGAGGATTTTGAGCAAGCTCTGGAGATTGTGGAGATAGCTTATGGAGTGACTTCTAAGATAGAAGATCATAAGCAGAGCATGCAAATGCGGGCTGATACCCGCAAGCTGAAAGGTTTGATCTATTATTATGACAATGATTACATCAAAGCTCAGGCGATGTTTGAAGAGGCTTTACGGTTATACAAAAGTGCAGAAGATGCTGCCGGTATGGCGGCGGCGTATAATAATCTGGGAGTGCTGGCGATGTCTCAGGGAGACTGGAAAGAGACGGAATCGCTTTATCTGGAAAGTTTGAAGCTGGAAGAGCAGCGTTATAATTTGAATGGAATTTCCTTTGTTTATAACAATCTGGGTTATCTTTTTGATGAAAAAGGGGATTATGAGAAATCGTTATATTACCTGCATAAAGCTTATGAAATACAGTTATTATTAAATGACCGCTATACAGTTGCAAATATTCTGATCAATATTGGTGTAAATCACATGGATAATGGTCAATATCAGTTAGCAGCCAATTCGTTCCAGGAAGCTTTGCACGTCTCATTTAAATTTAATTATTACCGTCTTGAGATTGCCTCTATGGATAATCTGGGAGTGTGTTATTTCCGCTGGGGAGACTGGACAAAGGCTATAAAATATTATAATGATGCCATCAAGAAGTCCCGTGAAGCGAATTTTTTTGAGGGTTTATGCCAGAGTTATAATAATATAGGTGAATTGTATATGCGGCGTGGCGAACTGGAACTGGCAATTGATTTCTATTCACAGGCAAAGGAATTACTGCCCAAATTTAATGATGATTTTCAGAAGGCAGATTTATTTGGCAATCTGGGGCAAGCGCTCACGATGCTGAACAGGTTCAGCGAAGCGTATAGTTATTTAGTACAAAGTTATGAATTTTTTAAGACAATCAACCAGAAAGATAAGATCATAGAGGGTGCTTTGGGTCATGCACTATATTTCATCCGCACTGGTAATCTGGAAAGTGCAGATTATTATCTGGAATATGCCATGACTCTTGCCAAAGAGCTGGACGATGAGTTTCGGATGGGTCAGTGCTATTACCGGATGGCGTCTTTGCATGAAAATGATCCGGAACGTGCCCGTCAGGAATTGAGTAAAGCCCTGGAATTTTTCCGTAATAAGAATAAAAACTTCGAGCTGACGCAGGCTAATTTTGAATATGCCCGTTTAATAGCAGCAAAAGGTGAATGGGAACAGGCACTGCAGATTCTGGAAGAGAATAAGACCATGGTCAAGAAATTTGGAGCTATCAAGTTTCTGGAAGAAAATGATATTCTGATTCACGAAATCAGAGGTAGATTTAAAAACCAGATGCAGGAATCAAAGCAGCAGGAAACTCTGCTGAACCAGTTTTATGAGATCACTCAAAGCTTGAATAGTATTCATAATATAGAAACTGTATTACAGATGGCAATTAATAAGATAGTAGAATTTGCGGAAGCTGATGGTGGAGTACTGGCATTTTATCATAATCTACGGGCAAAGCATAACTGGGATTTTCTCTACTACAATGGTTATTCTGCTAATGAAAAAGACCATGATACCCTGCTGGAAGTAATTAACAGCACCTTTGATCTAAATGAGGGTATGAACCACAAACAGCCTCATTTTGCACCCAGCTATAATAACATCATTTCCTATCCGCTTACGGTTCGTAATGAGCGCAAGGGCGTGCTGATGCTTTTCTCCAAGTATGAAACCCGCTATTTCAGCGAGAAAATGGTTAATCTGGTTTCTGCTCTCTGCAATCAAATTGTGGTAATAGTAGAAAATATCTCGATCGACAATTTGCAGAGATCGCACGCTTCAATCCGGGAAGAACTGGCTCAGAATAGCGAGTTTCCCGAAATCATTGGAAAAAGTGAAAGTATCCAGAAGATTTTCAGGCTGATTGATAAAATAAAAGACACTCCCACAACCGTGCTTTTGGAAGGAGACAGCGGTACAGGTAAGGAACTGATAGCCCGTGCAATCCATTTCAGCAGTAACCGGCGGAACAAGCGTTTTGTAGCTCAATATTGTGGAGCTTTAACGGAAACGCTGCTGGAGAGCGAGCTTTTTGGTCACGTGAAAGGTGCCTTCACTGGTGCCAGTTACGATAAAAAGGGTTTGTTTGAGATAGCAAATGGTGGAACTTTCTTCCTCGATGAAATAGCAGACATCAGCCTCAGTACTCAGGCAAAGCTGTTACGTTTCCTGCAGGAAGGTGAAATCAAGCGGGTTGGTTCTACAATAACAGAGAAGATAAATGTACGGGTAGTATGCGCTACTAATGTGAGTTTAAGTGAGCGGGTAAAGACGGGAGAGTTTCGTCAGGATTTATATTACCGACTGAATGTGATTCGGATACAGGTACCTTCGCTGCGGGAGCGCAGTACGGATATCCCTCTTTTGAGTGTGCATTTCCTGGATAAATACTGTAAAAAGATCGGGAAACGGATCAGCGGAATTTCTGAGGAAGCTTTGAAGTATTTGATTCAGTATAACTGGCCCGGCAATATTCGTCAGCTTGAAAATGAGGTTGAACGTGCTGTTACTTTGGCTGAAGATGATTCACTGATCAATGCCATTGATCTATCACCGGAGGTTTATCACTATCAGGAGAATGCCGAAACCTTGAATCTGCTGGAAGATAATTCTCTTAAAGCTCAAGTAGAACGTCTGGAGCGGGAAGTTATCTCAAATGCTCTTGAAGAAACCGGTGGCAATCAAACTCAGGCAGCCAAAAAGCTGGGTATGAGCCGGCAGGGTTTGATCAAAAAGATACAACGCTACAGCGAAGCCAAAACCAATGACAACGCCAGCTAATAAAACAGATTCGCTGCCTCTCAGCAGCAAGCTTGATTTCATTGTACTGGATATTGAAACTACTGGTCTGGACTTTGAAAAGCATGAAATTATAGAAATTGCTGCTTTGCATTTTCAGGATGGGGGCATCAAGGACACCTTTTCCACTTTTGTGAAACCGCGGGGTGCAGTTCCTGCTTTTATCAAGAAACTGACTCATATTACTGATGAGATGTTGAAAAC
Organism: Candidatus Cloacimonadota bacterium; assembly: GCA_021735645.1. Taxonomy (GTDB): domain Bacteria; phylum Cloacimonadota; class Cloacimonadia; order Cloacimonadales; family TCS61; genus Stygibacter. Next base: position 8,948 of record JAIPGP010000052.1, on the reverse strand, counting down.
GGGGACAGGAATTCATACTGCCCTGTCAAAGCTCAAAAATTTCATCGGTGATAAACCAGTAGTCTGTCATAATACCGGATTTGATATCGAGTTCATCAATACAAAGCTGCAAAAAGAAGTAATACCCCAAATTTACAATAAAACCTGGGATACTCTCAGTCTGGCAAGGATATATCTGCCTGATGCAAGGAACCATAAACTCACTACCCTGGCTGAATATTTCGGACTAGAACTGGCGGGTGCCCACCGTGCTATCAATGACGCCGAAGCTACTGGCTGGCTGCTGCTCAAAGAGATTGATTTCATCATCAGGAATATTGATATCAAGACCAACCACCTGCTATATGAAATGTCCTTAGTTGCCCGGGAATATTCTGACCTTGATGATATTTTGAATATAATATTAGAAGAGCAGAAAAAAACCGCTCTTACTTACCAGCAGAAGCCTGATTATGTGATGCCGGATATCACCTATGTGCAAAACGAGCTGGAAGAGGGTACTGAACTGGCACTTCCAGACATCTTTGGTGAATCTGGTTCTCTGGCAGAAATTTATGATGATTATGAATTCCGGGCTGGACAACTTAAAATGGCAGAGTGCATTAAATCTGCCTTTGAAGATGAAAAACATCTGCTGGTGGAAGCTGGAACCGGGGTGGGAAAATCGCTGGCATATCTCATTCCTGCCATGCAATACAGTTGGGCACACGAGTGCCGGGTGATAATATCTACAAATACCAAGAACCTGCAGGAACAGATATTCACCAAAGACCTGCCATTACTGAAGAAATGCCTGAAAATTCCTTTCGAAGCGGTACTTTTGAAGGGGCGTGGTAATTATATTTGCGAAAAAAAGTGGCAGGAAGTGATGCGAACCTGGCAAAGATCTGCTGCTGCCTGGGAAACACGTGACCTGATGAAACTGATCGTCTGGAAGAAATTCTCCCAGACAGGTGACATTGTGGAAAACACTTCCTTCAATACTGCCAAGATGAGCTCCACCTGGAAAAAAGTAGTCGCTGACCGCCATTTCTGTCGTGGTAGAAGATGCACTTCTGCCGGCTCCTGTCATTTCATGCGTAAAAGAATTCTCGCTGAAAATGCCAATTTGATCGTGATTAATCATCATCTCCTGCTGGCTGATGCTGTTTCCGATAACTCTGTGCTGGGTGAATATGAAAAACTGGTTATTGATGAAGCACATAATCTGCCTAATACTGCTCACACGGAACTGGGTTTCAGTCTGAGCTGGCCAGATTTCCAGGGCTTTTTTATGCAGCTATTTCATATCCGCAAGGATTACCAGAGCGGGGAATTGATAGCCATCAAGAAAGACCTGCAATCCAGCAAGCTGGCAGAAGCTGCCCGTGATGCTGCTATCATCGTCATAGAAAACCTGATTAATGATATAGACCAATGCCAGGACGTATTTAAACCCTTCTTCTGGGAGATGGGTGAGGTCGTGAAAATCTGTACTAAATATGGTAAACTGAGTTATTTTACCGATCCTGAAGAATATAAATATGCCCGTTTGAATGAAAAACCCAATTTCAGCTTCATCCAGCAACTCCCTGATCTATTGAATTGCCTGCAGGCGATCCTGAAATCAGTCAAAAATCTGGCTCTTACCCTGAAGGGTATAGAAAGCAGCAAAATGAAAAATTATGATCAGCATCTGGAAAGTATCGATCGCATCGTCGAACGACTCGGAGAATTCCATGAGAATCTGGAAGCCTTCCTTAATCCTGATTATGATGCTAATGCCTACTGGTTTTCTATCCTGAATGTTGCTGATGCTGAATATCCTGCCGGTGTGCTGAATGTGGTGCCCCTGGACATCAGCTCTCAGATGAGCGAATATTTCTATGATAAAAAAGAATCCATTATCTTCACTTCAGCCACTTTAGCAATTCGTGGAATTTTTAAATATTATGAACGACGTATGGGTCTGCCTTTAAATGATAATGCCAAGGTTCGTCTGGAGATCGTGGAATCTCCTTTTGATTATAATAAGCAGTCATTAGTAATTAATACCGCTTTTCTGCCCTTATATTCTGATCCTTATTTCTTTGACCAGTCCATGGAGCTGATCACGCAGGCAAGTAAGCTTGTTCCAGGTGGTACTCTAGTGCTTTTCACTTCCTATCAGGATATGGAAAATGCCTTTCAGAAACTGGCAGAAAAACTGCCCGATGATACTGCTTTAATGATCCAGTCACGCTCCAGTTCCCGCACTTCACTGCTGAAACAGTTCAGTGATAACGGCAAAGGTGTGCTGCTGGGCACTAGTTCTTTTTGGGAGGGCGTGGATGTCCCGGGGGAAGCTCTCTCTCAGATCATTATCTATAAATTGCCCTTTCCCTCTCCAGGTGATCCGGTTGTGGAAGCATATACCAAAAAACTTTCCCGCAATAACAAGCAGCCCTTTGAATATTACACGCTGCCGGAAGCCCTGCTTAAATACAGGCAGGGGTATGGCAGGCTGATCCGTTCCCGTAAAGATACCGGTGTAGTAATTGTCCTGGATAACCGCATTTCAACTAAATATGACCGCTATGGGAAATATTTTGTTCAGGTTATCCCCGCTCAAACTATCTTCAGCCGTAATCCTGCTGAAACTATTTCCCGCATTGCCAACTGGTTTCTGGAGCAAAAACTGTATCGTTAACTAAGATTGCCTGACAAGGAGAAATGTATATGAACCCTGTGGAACTGATTATTCGCAAACGTGATGGCGGCGAACTTACATCTGCCGAAATGAAACAATTTATTAATGATTATATTAATGGTGATATTGACAGCAGTCAGATGACTGCTCTTTTGATGGCTATTTATTTTAAAGGCATGACCAAATCGGAAACACGTGATCTCACAGAGGTTTATATTGATTCCGGCAGCAGAATAACTTTTCCAGCCGATATGCCGACTGTAGATAAACATTCCACCGGCGGGGTAGGTGATAAGATCAGCCTCATGCTGGCACCAATCGTGGCAGCTTGCGGAATACCGGTGCCAATGATATCGGGTCGCGGACTGGGGCATACCGGCGGTACGCTGGATAAACTGGAAGCTATTCCAGGTTTCAGAACTGATTTCTCGCAGCAGGAATTTATGCAGTTTGTTAATACTTCCGGCTTGGCGATTATCAGTCAAAACGAAAAACTTGTCCCGGCAGACCGGCTTATATATGCCTTGCGTGACACTACCGGCACCGTAGAAAGTCTACCACTTATCACTGCCAGTATTATGGGCAAGAAGATTGCGGAAGGTGCCAGGAATCTGGTGATTGATCTTAAAGTTGGCAGCGGTGCTTTTATGACCAGCCTGCAGCGTGCCCGGCAACTGGGTGAACTGCTCGCTTCCACTGGTGAAGGATTTGGGCAGAAGGTGAAAGTGGTTTATACTAATATGAATTCACCATTGGGTTATTATTGTGGAAACGCTCTGGAAACCCGCGAAGCGATTGATTATCTGAAGGGTGAAGCTGCTCCTGATATAGACATACTAACCCGCAGGCTGGCAGCAGAAATGCTCCTGCTCAGTGGTGCTTTCCCTGACCTGAACTCTGCCTCTGAAAAGGTGGATAAAGTGATAAAAGATGGTTCTGCCCTGCATAAATTTGCGGAAATGATTCAGCAGCAGAAGGGTGATGTCCGCGTGATAGATGATCCTGCTATAATGCCAAATGCGCCCTGTGATTTGCCGGTAACTGCCTCTTCCTCCGGCTGGATCAAAGCTATAGAAAGCCGTCAGATTGGCTATGCCTTAGTTAGCATCGGGGCAGGGCGTAAAACGCTGAATGCCAAACTTGATATGGCTGCCGGTGCCTGGCTGCCCTATAAAATAGGGTCAAAAATCACTGCCGGAGAGCTATTAGGAAAGGTGTATTGTCAGAATAAAACTGCCGGAGAAGCTGCTGTAAACCGCATTAAAAACGCCTATGAAATCTCTGCCGAAAAAATCGAGGACCAGAAGCTCATTCTGCTTCCATAAACCGTTGATATTCGGCCCAGAAACCTGGAAAAGACTTGTTTACCACCTCAGGCTCATTTATACTGATCGAGGGATACTCATACATCAAAATGGCAAATGCCATTGCCAGCCGATGATCGCCATGCGTTTCTATAGTCACCTGCCTGGCAGGCTCTGCCAGCGGCTGCACAGTCAGGCAGTCATTTTCATAATCTGCTCTACCGCCAATTCGTCTGATCTCAGTAATTAAGGCTTCAATGCGGTTACTCTCTTTGTACTGCAAATGACTGATACCAGTGATCTCCATCGGAGAGGCAGCCATTAGTCCCATAACTGCCAGAGTAGGAACCTGGTCAGGCATCTGGCTCATATCAACTTTGATACCTTTTATTTTGCTGCCCTGCACACAAGTATATCCATCCTTATCAATTACCTTCGCTCCCAGCTCAGACAGTAGATCAGCAAAACCGGCATCCGGCTGCTGCGAAGCTAATCTATCACCTGCTGTCTGTACCTGTTTGTCAAATAATGCCGCCATTGCCCAGAAATAGCAGGCACAGGAATAATCCGGTTCTACTGCTATTTCACTCGGATTTATCAACCTGCTACCAGCAGGAACTATCAGTTTATTGCCCCATTCTATTACTTCTATACCTAATTTACCTAATATGCTAATAGTCATTTTCACATATTCCCTGGATACTTTAGTGCCGGTTAATTCTATATTTAAACCACTAAAACATTGGGCTGATACTAAAAGCAGAGCACTAAGATATTGACTGCTGATAGAAGTATCTATCTGCAAATTGCTGCCATTCAAACATGTTCCCTGGATTTTATAAGGAAATTCATTATCTTCTATAACAGCACCCATCTCACGGAGTGCCGTTACCAGCGGCTGCATGGGACGCAGCCTGAGTTGCTCAGATGCATCCAGCAGATATTTTCCGCCTGGTTGAGTTGCCAGCAGAGCCAGTAGCATCCTGAATCCCGTCGCAGAATTATTGATTTTTATATAGCCATCCGGTCTCAGCCTGCCATTTGCTGCAGGCGTGATAATAATCCGATCTGCAGAGACTTCAAACTCACAGCCTAATACGGAAAGAGCCTTCAGCATTGTAAACACATCATCAGCCTGTGAACTACCCAGCAAAGTGACGCTATCAGTCATTTGACTGCCCAGAACCAGCAGCCGGTTCAACTCTGATTTTGAATAAGGAAGCTTTATATTTAACATAATCTCTAACCGTTCTTTTCGCTCTAATATGTCAAGATAATTACCCCTCACCACTTAAAAGAACACGGACGCTGAGTACAGCTAATGTAATGTAAGATTTATTTAACCACTGAACACACTGAACACACTGAACACACTGAACACACTGAACACACTGAACACACGGAAAATGTATGGTGCTAAAGATTTTATTGAATAATTGTCTTTGATTTGGATTAACAGGATGCAGATGCTTGGATAATGTAATGTAAGATTTATTTAACCGCGAACGCCGCGAAATTACACGAAAGAATGTAATGTGAAGATATTTTTGGAGTGAACAGTGAAGGGTGAATAGTGAATTGGAATGTAATCAGACCAGGATGTACTATATCTCACGTCAACTTCGATTTAATCTTCTCACTGGTTAAAATGTAATGTAGCTTTTGCTTTTAACTAAAGATTTGATTTGAATTTCGAGTATCGAGTTTTGAGTATCGAATTACGGAACTAATGTAATATAAGATTATTTAACCGCGGAAGGCGCGAAAATATGCGAAAGAATGTAATGTGAAGATGAAAATAAGCCTTCTTGCGAATGTTGTTATCCTTTGCAATGGTGGCGACTAATATCTATCAGACTTCAATATTTTGCTTTTTTTTTGAGTACCCAGACCATGGTCTGATTACATTCCATACCATTCAACATTCAAACTTCAAAATTATTCATTAGCCACGGATTTTACGGATGAATATGGACGCTGAGTACAGCTAATGTAATGTAAGAGTTATTAACCGCGAACGCCGCGAAATTACGCGAAAGAATGTAATGTGAAGAAGTGAAGCAAACCCGTGATATTTTGGTGCGGGGTTGCTGCATGAATCTTTGACAGTATGGTATGTCTAAAAAGAAATTTCAGTGGAATCAGTAAAGCTCGACGCGGAGACTATTTATTTTACTTGCAGGAATATGTATTGTTTTGATATTTGAACAAAATTAGTAGTTAACTTGATATGGGAGCGTTTATGAGCCGTAAAGTTATTGGGCTAGCATTTTTGATAGTTATTCTTTTTACATTTATTAGTTTATATTCAGTTGAGTTGAATTCGCTTTCGATTGTGGGCAAAGCTACGCAGCCGGCAGGTGAGATCGTGCCTGGTGATAAGCTGGATGTTAATAAAAAACAGGCAGCATTGATTTCATTTATCACAGATCTGGAAGTTGACATGGATTTTCGTCCCTGGAATGGGGCAGTAGGTAAGATCACTAATCCGGCGATGGGTAGGTGGAATGTTTATGTATCGCCTGATGAACGTGCTATTGATGTGCATGCGGAAGGTTTCAAACCTTTGAAAGTTGTGCTGTCTTCTTTTGGAATTAATGATTTAAAATCTGGAGAAGTATATCATCTGGAACTTACAGGAGACAAGAAATTTGAGCAAATACCTGTTATGATCAGTAGCAATCAGTCTGAGGCAGCAGTATATATAGATGGTGAATTATTGGGTACTACGCAGGATAAGATGCTTACTGTAAATGTAAACCAGGGAAAGCGGGAGATCAAAATTACCAAGGATGGTTTTGCTTCGCAGTCAATTACGGAAGATGTATCAGTGACGAATAACAGGTTTAATTTCAACATGGTTATAACAACACCGGCTGTCGTAAAGATAAGAACTGATCCTGAAGGAGCAAAAGTTACCATTGAAGGCGATATGAATTTGGGAATCACTCCACTGGAAAGCTTTTATGAAGCAGGTACTTACGCAATTCGGATAGAAAAAGAAAATTATGAAACCATTAATGAGCAGATCTCTATTATTGAGCCAGAGACAAAGAAATATTATGAATTGACTGATATAAGAGCAACCCTGACTGTGAAAACGTATGAAAATGCGACGGTCAAATTTAATGGTGAGAGTTATATAGGTGGAGTTTCCGGTAAAAAAATTGTGCCTCAAGTACTTCAGGTAGAAGTGGTAATGCCAAAGGCGGAGACTTTGAAACGAATTATCACTCTAAAACCCAAAGACAACGAAACGATAGAAATGTATCCAGAAGTTCAAACTGGAACAATTCAGGTGACATGTATTCCTACGGATGCTAAGATTGAATTGAAGGGAGATGCTGGTGAGTATTATACTGCTATTGGGAGAGGTACTTTCACTGAAGTACCGGTTGGTGATTATGAACTAAATGTAAGTGCCGATAAATATTTAGAATGTAAGGAAAACTTTGATATCTCAGAGGGTGAAATTCTACTAAAGCAAAAAGAACTGGTAAAAGAAGAATTCAATCAAAGTGCGAATATTCCTGCTTTACAAGTAAAACCAGATTTAAGTAAATTTGATAATGGAACAGAAGTAACTTGTATGCCTGATGCGAGGAAAATTGAGTTTAAACACATACTTCAAGAAGGGGAAGAATTAAATAATGAAACATTTATAGAGATAATTGGTACAGAGGCAGCAAACATCTTTAAAAATAAGATAAATGTGAACGATTTCTATCTAAATCGCTCATATGAAGATGTTCAGAAGATAATTTATAAGGCAGAATTAGAGTTAACAAATCAAATAGATGATTGGGAGAGGGAAAAGAATGATAAAGAATATAATATGTTTTCAGCAATGAAAAACTATTACCAAGATGAAGTTAGTAAAAATCTGTATGTGATTCAGATGCAGCAGGATAGTATGGCAGTAGAAAGGTTCATTCAGGAGAAGAATATTTGTAGATTTGAAAAAGAGCAATATGAGAAAATAATAAAAACAATAGAAGATAACAAAAATGCTCATCTTGAAAGTTCTCCACATCGTATAATGTTGATTGGAAGATATACTATACCAAGTTCTTCGTATGAAGAACAGGAAGCTGCCAGAAATAAATTAACTGCAAAGTTAAAAGTAAAGGCAATTGAATTAGGAATAGAAGTAGAAAAAACAGTAATAGGAAAATTAATTGAGAATGATACCAAAGAGAGTGAAACCTATGCAAGTATAGAGAGAGCAGATGGAGAAGCATATCTTCATACAACTTTTCATGAAGCGGTAAAAATAAATGAGGTAAAGGAAGAAAATGATAGAATAAAAATGTATAGTACTCATTATATAATAAATATATATGATGTATTTCCCCGATTTAGCAGCTTACCATCAACAGGTGAAATAGAATTAGAAAATAGTAATAGTGTAGAATCTCTGGATATGGAAATAACTCATGATTACGATATTTATAGATTTAATGCTGACAGTCAGACTATTGAGAGTGTAATTCATGAGGGAAAGGTTTGTGATTTAAAGGGTATTTCTGAAAATAATCAAAGTGTAGAATCAGTAATAAACGAAATGTTACATTACATGAATATACAAGATAACTTGATTGAGAGCAAAAATGATATAACTAACAAAAATTTAAGTGATTTTGTAAACAGACAAAATGAAACCATTGGTGCTTATAAACAATTGTTTGATATCGCTGAAGGGAAATGTAATAAAAGAGAGAAATTATTAGATAATAATGATAATTTAGCAGAATTAACGAGCAATCTTGCGTATTCTCTTTCTGAACTCAAAGAAATAGAAACTGATTACGAAGCATATATTAGTAAAGGATTTAGTACAAGCATTATTAAAACCAAGACTTTTGATACGACTGAATTTTCGGGTTCAATTAGCGAGGGAATAAAAGAAGCTATTAGTTTTATAAATTACGATGAAGTTTATCAGAAGCTGCAGGCTTCCCGCAGCAGTACGGTTA
>JAIPGP010000051.1 GCA_021735645.1 Candidatus Cloacimonadota bacterium | reverse complement strand
TACGGCTTACTTACCGATTCAAAGAGCTTTGATTATTCCATTACTGGAGATAACCATCTTTTTCACTTCCGGCTGAACAGAAAATTAACCGGACTGGACTTTCACCAGTTAGAGGCACACCACTTCGTGACGCACCGGACAGCACTGACAATGTAAGAAAAGAACCGATTTATTCTGGCATTGTTTTCGTCAGTGAAGTCAGTACGGTCAGTGGTTGAAAATCTTTTCTGCCAAAAAGTGACAGAATATTATCGGTAAGGTACTGCAAAATGGGTTAAAATTCAATCTGGAATCCAGTTTTTAGGAGACTTTTTTAATCTAACTCATCGAAAAATAGTTAAGTAGTAATTTAGGACAGGAAAATTTGAATAGTCTCCCTGGTTTGGAGAATTCAAAAGCCAGTTTTAATTCTTGACATCAGAAATGAATTTTTATTACCTTGAAACAGGAAATTTAGTAAGGCAGAAGATCAATAAATATTTCATTGAGTATAATACTTTGATAATAACCGTGTGTTAAAAAAGAAAAGCAATGCATTTCTTTTTTTTTTAGTGATGAACTTCTGCTTGCTGGAAGAGTGTATTTGATCTTTATACAAGTATAATGTGAGCCCATCTTTAACGCAAAGAATTTAATACTATCTGATAATGACATAATATGATGCTAATGGCTTTCATATCTGGAAGGATTGAGACACATCCGAACTTTGAGAATCTAACCCAACGACATTCTTTAAATGGCCTTCAGATCTGGAGGGATTGAGACTCTCGTTTGCCGTAAACATATCCATCTTTAATCTCTGACTTTAAATGGCTTTCAGATCTGGAAGGATTGAGACTCTACGTATACTCCGTTATTATACAGGTAGTAATGTTTCTTTAAATGGCTTCCAGGTCTGGAGGGATTGAGACTCTTTGGATAGGAGGTAAAGAGAATCTCTCTCTTCTTCTTTAAATGGCTTCCAGTTTTGTAAGGATTGAGACTTATTCCATGGATTCTATACCAAACATCTTTTTTTTCTTTAAATGGCTTTCAGATCTGGAAGGATTGAGACAACTTTTGCTGTATGTCCGGCCTTAATATTGCCGAAACTTTAAATGGCTTCCAGACCTGGAGGGATTGAGACAAGTTGGATTTTTGATAATGAGTGGTCAGTAGAAACAATGACTTTAAATGGCTTCCAAGTCTGGAGGGATTGAGACTTGCTATCACGCATAGAAACTTCAAGAGCTATAAGCTCCTTTAAATGGCCTTCATATCTGGAGGGATTGAGACACAGACTTCTCCATTCCAAAAAGTTTTATTCCCTTGGATACTTTAAATGGCCTTCATATCTGGAGGGATTGAGACTTTATACCTTTGCTAAAGATGGGAATATGAGAAGAAGGGAAAGCATGAAAGCACGACTACTGGACTGCGAGACTACAAGAAAACATGACTGCACGAAAGCATGAAAGCGAGACTACAAGAAAACATGACTACTAGACTGCTGGACTGCACGAAAGTATGAAAACACGACTGCATGGAAGCACGAAAGCATTACTGCTTGTGTCAGGAATACCGTTACAAATCCTGGACTTAGCTGGTGGTTATTTTTTTTGTGAACGCAGTGAACAGAGTGAACATTGTAAACATAGTAGGGTGGAATTTGCAGTACCGATCGCTATAAACATCTCACTTCTTTTCCTACTCACTGAATGTAATGTAAGATTTATTAGCCGCGAATAGGCTTCATAAATTACGCCCTATTAAGACAAACCGAACAAACGCGAACAAGGTGAGGATGCAAAGACTGGGATGTCTAATTTGTCGGGCAGAAATTTTGTCCGGAATACCGTTACAACTCCTGGACTTTGCTGGATGGATATTGTAAAGGTTGAGTGTGGATACTGAAACCAGCGGAGAGTTAATATTAATTGAAAGTTGTACAAATAAAAAACAGTTTGACAAATTTAGAAGAAATAACATCTTTAGGAATGTTACCGGCAAGATGAGTTCATCTTAGCTATGAAAATTGTTGATAGCAGCCGACTAAGAAAGTGCAAATAAGGATGGTTAAAGTGAAAAAGGTAATAACTACATTATTATTTCTGTATTCCCTGAGTTTGTGGAGTTATATTTGTTGTGAAGATAGTGGAGCATTAGTACATAAATCGAATAATCTGAGCTGGGATCAGGGAGCTGTGGCATTATCTGACGGAAACTTTTTGCTGGTGTGGAGCGATGCGGTCAGTGAATGGCAGCAAGTGAAGGCGCTGAAAATAAATCCTGAAGGTGAAAATATCTGGGTGGAACCTGTGCATTTAAAAAGTGATATATGCAAATACCCCATCTGCATAACATCTCAGGAGGTAGCTGGAGGTGTAATAGTCTCATGGTTTGACGGAGGGGAAATAATAATCCAAAAGCTTGATCTATCAGGTAACAAGTTATGGGGAGAAAATGGCATAAATATTGAAACAGCCTCTCAATATGATACAAATGATATTATCTGGATAATTGAAGGAGAAAATGGTAATGCCTATATTGCCTGGCATATTTTTAACTGGCCCCAGGAATTAGATGCGGTATGCCTTGACAGTGCCGGTAATTTTTGTCCGGGGTGGTCAGAGACAGGAAATGTGCTTATGAGCAGTTCTACTGAGATGGGTTATTCAGTAATCTCAGACGGATATGGTGGACTTATAGCATATTACATTGATTATTCTTATGCTTTATTTCAGCGTTACCAGAGTAATGGTGAGAGTTTATGGGGAGAAGACGGTATAGAACATCCCTTTGTTTTCTGGGGAATGCAGATGTATGTGAATGCCCCAGGAGAGTATCACATCATTTATAAATATGAGGATGATTTTTGTTTAACAGGTCTGAATGAGAATGGAGAGTTATTATTTGAAGAGCCGGCAGACTTATTTACCTTGCCTGAGGAGGCTGGGTATAAGTATGATATTGATGTTACCAGTGATGAGAACTATGCAATATTGTGGCAGGAAGACAATTTGATAAAAGCTCAGAAAGTAGAGGCTGGGGGAAACATATTATGGCAAGAGGGTGGAGTAATAGTTGGAGATAACTACATGAACTACAGTATATTTACCGCGACTTCGGATAATAGCGGAGGAATATATGTGAGCTGGAATAATGATGAAATATTTAATAACAGCTATACATTTGAACGAGTGAATTCGGCTGGAGAAACCCTAATAGGTGAGGATGGATATGACGTTAGTGTAAGCGACGGCTCTTTTTTTAAAAAGTGTATATGTATTCAGGCGGATGATTCAGCTGGTATATTCTGGTTCACAGATGATGATGAAGATGATATAATCAGGATGCAGTCTGTATCGAGTACAGGAGAATTGCTTCTGGAAGTTGAGGGTAGAGATTTATATGCGCTTCATAAACTTGCCTGTGACCCCACAGAGATGGCTTGCAGTGAACACTATACAGCAGTGGTTTGGAACCTATTCAGAAGTGATAGAAGGGAAATCCGCTGCCAGATATTAGAGAATGAGAATGGTAATGCGCTTTTGCCGGAGTATGGTTTAGTGCTGATGAGTGAAGCAGATCTGCGTTATTCTGTAATTGATATAGCTTTTGATGCCAGCGAAGAACTACTTTATGCAGCTTTCAATGTAACCACAACCGATAATATAGAATGTAATCCTGGAATTCAGGCAATTGACATGGCAGGAAACAAGCTTTATGGTGATGAAGGGCTGCTTATGTGCGATTGGGAAAATGGCAGTGAGTATGAACACATGATATTTAAACCGGAAGCTGACGGCATGAGACTGCTTTGGAATGAGCCTTGCCCGGATGTGCCGGAGTTGGCAGTTTGGAATATGCAGAAGCTGAATGATCAGGGTTTTGCCTGGGCAGAGCCAGCAATAATATGTGGTGCTACATTAAGTGGTAATGCTCCGGTTGTATTATCGGGAGACTATCTGGTCTGGAGATACGGAGAAATGATAAGGGTGGTTAAGTTTGATGAGATGGGTGAGGTAGCTCCGGGCTGGAATGGCAGTTATCTTCAGACAGCCCAGATAGAAGAGCTATATCGGATAAATGTACATGAAACAGACACAGGCATAATAATCATAGGTGAATCCGATGATCTAGGTACCAATAATTATTATGGATATCTATTTTCAGAGGAAGGAGAGTATTTGTGGGGCGCTGAGGGCAGGCATCTTTTTGAGACAGATAGTTTTCCCTATTTGTGTCTTAATGATGATTGTTTTTATGTGGAAAGAAGTGGAGAATGGAGTTATCAAAGGATTTTGGATAGATATAATTATGAAGGTGAAATGCTGTGGAATACCAGCTTAATGTGGTTAGAATATGGAGATGTAGATAAAACTCTGATGAATATTCGAGATGATAAAATTTTCCTGTATTCATCATTATCATTTGAGAATAGCAATGGCATGGATTTAGTTTTCAGGGGATACAATTCTGACAGTAGTCCGGTAGAGGGTTTTCCGGTGGAGGGTTTAACAATATGTGATGAGTATTCCGGACAGGAGCTTTTGGAGGTGGTCACTTCTGAATCAGGGAAAAGCATTGTATTATGGGAAGATTCAAGAAGTAGCGGATATAGTTCTTCCAGTCATAGTATTTATGCCCAGAAAATAGATTTAACTTTGCTGGGTGAGGATGATAATGAAATAATTTCACCTCGGATCATTTATAACTATCCGAATCCTTTCAGACAATTTACCAGTTTTGAAATTCTGGCAGAATCTCTGCGTGAAGCCGGAGTTATTGATATTTATAATATAAAGGGACAGAAAGTGAAAACTCTGGAATTAAGTAGAGACGAAAATTTCTGGGATGGCACAAACGCAAAACAGGAGACTGTAGGCAGTGGGATATATTTCTACCATTTGAGGCAAGGGGTAGCTGAAAGAAGCTCAGGGAAAATGACTCTAATAAAGTAAATTGCTTTGAAAAAATAGAAATATCAGGCATCGCCCTGTATTATGTGTTTTTTAGCAGGGCATTGAAGATAATTGACCAGATAAGTAGGACTTGCACCGCTGGCAGTACTCTGAAAGTGGGGCGAGAATTACGGACATAAAGGAATATAAATTATAAATTCCCTCGATAGATGTTTCCATTTCCGTAATTGGTTGATATTGATCGTTATCTGCGCCGCACCTGTGAGTACACCGGCGCAGCACGTATAACTTAATGGCAGTAATATTTTCAATTTCTGAGGGATGCCTGATTTCAGAAAATAGAAATATGAGTTGACATGAAATCAATTATTTTTTGGGATAATACCAAATGGATTAATAAAAAGAGGTGCGGAATGGAAAAATTTGTGGTATTTGCCCGGGAACTTTATAATGGTAAGACGCTTTTGAAAGATGTGTATATCACTATCGAAGATAATATGATCGTAAGCGTGGATGATGTGAAGAAAGAATTTGATGCTGAAGGGATCGTGACTCCAGCGATTATTGATGCGCATTCGCATATCGGGATGGACAGGGAAGGTGAGCCCTGGCAGGAAGCTGAATTAAATGACCATATTGACCAGATCATGCCGCTATCTGATCCTTTGAACAGCATATATTTTAATGACCGTGCCTTTCAGGATGCAGTGGATTTTGGAGTGCTGTATAGTTGCGTGGTGCCGGGCAGTGGTAATCTGATTGGTGGAAAAGCCCAGATAATCAGGAATTTTGCTGATAATGTGGGTGGAGCTCTACTTAAAACTTATGGTTATAAAATGGCTTTGGGGTTCAATCCGCGATCGACAACGGACTGGAAAGGAGTGCGGAATAATACAAGGATGGGTGCTTATGCCCTGCTGGAAAATAAACTGGATGAAGTGATCATTAAGCGGGATAAAGCAGAAAATACCAAAGATAAGAAACTGCTGGATCTGGGTAAAAAGCTGAAGAAGCAGGAATTGACGAAAGAGCAATATGAGGAAGAACTGGGTCTGGTACTGCGTGAGATGGAACTTACTTTTTCACCTGAGGACAGGGCATTACTGGATTTATTGAGTGGGGTTCCAACTGCCAAGGTGCACGTACATAAGGAAGATGATGTGCTTTATCTGATTTATTTGAAAAAGAAATACGGCATAAAAGTAACTGCTGATCATACCATGGATGTGTGGCATCAGGAAATATATGATCTGCTGGCAGATAATGATATACCGGTAGTGTTTGGACCTATCGGTTCCGTGGGTTATAAAGTGGAGCTAAAGCATTCTTATTATCAGAATACGGGCTTGATCATGGGATCCAAGGCACAATTTGGACTGATGACAGATCATCCGGTAATTCATACCTATAGTCTGCGTGACTCTTTAAAATTCTTCTTGATCCAGGGTATGAGTGAATCGGATGCTATTGGACTGATCACTTATCAGAATGCGAGAATACTGGGAATTGATAATGTACTGGGCAGCGTGGAAGCTGGGAAGTATGCCAGTTTGATTGTTTGGGATATGAATCCATTAAGTCTGGCAGCATTCCCCAAGCTGGTGATGGCTGAAGGCATTATCTTGCGGGATAACGGGTAATATCTTTTACCACAGAAGATGCGTAAGTGCGAAGGTTAGAAGGTTAGAAGGTTTGAAAGTTAGAAGGTTTGAAAGTTAGAAGGTTAGAAGGTTAGAAGGTTAGAAGGTTAGAAGGTTAGAAGGTTAGAAGGTTAGAGGGACTGAGGGATTGAGGGATTGAGATGGGAAGATGAGAAGGGTGACTTCAAGACTGCAGAGGACAAGATTGCTATGGTGTATCTTTGATTAATTGTTCAGAATTTAGAGAGCTGTATTTTTTTATAGTTAAATATAGGGGGTATGTATCTTCAAAAAACGCTAAAAGAGTAAGATTATGTTGTAATTAATATTATTGCAGGGAGTTATGATCTTACTCTTACATTACTCTCCTTACTTTTTTTCTATAAAATGGTGATTGGTGGGCTTTGAAGAGGTGAAGAGGTGAAGAGGGGAAGAGGTGAAGAGGAGACTTCATGACTGATGGACGGAATGACTGAAAGAGACAAAGATGGGAAGATGGGAGACAAGTGCCTATCCTCTTTCAAACTAACAAGTTCAGCCGTGTGATCATCCCTCGTTTTCATTATCAACCTCCTTTTAACAAAAAACTTATTCACTAATATGATAATATTAAGACCTTAACTAATCAGGTTCGATATTGCGCCATCACAGGTAGTAATCGGCAAGTAAATATTTAAAATTGTTCGCGTTTGTTCGCGTTTGTTCGTGGCTCAATAATTCTGCATTACATTATTTTTAAAGTTCATTTTGTTCGTTGCTTAATATAAAAAAGAAGAAGTTTTAACCGCGAACAAACCGAACAATCGCGAACAAGAATGTAAGGATATTCATAATTTTACAGCTTCAAGGTTTTTATTATTCTCATCATTTATTAAAATGCCTGACAGGTAGTAATCGGTAAAAGCAAATAATTTCTTGAAACACCAGCCAAGTTACTTTCCAACCCTCAAACTTTCTAATCTTCTAACCTTCAATTATTTAACCGGTCGTCCTCAAGCCAATCTAGTGTACTATCGACTCGATAATATAAATCGCAATAACTTAACTAATGATCGTGAGGTGCGAATTCCCAGTTGAGGGGTTCCGATATCTGGAAAGTGAATTTTTGGAGCCAGGAAAGCATTGAGGAGATATCATATCCGGGTTGTACTAATAATTTATCTCTGTCAGTGTATGATTTATCTAGATCAATTGTGTTATCAGTAAAAAATATATATTGCCCTGAGAGAATGGAATCCGGGATAGTTTTGCCCCAGAGCCATAATTCAATATCACCCTGTTTTCTATAAGCCAGAGAATCTCTGAGTGCTATAAAATAGGGCAGGTTTTCTGCTGCAGAGATCACCGCCAGTTTTGAGGTAGGATGGAAAATATCTACTATGCGAATATCTTCAGGGTCAGGTTGATTGAAATGCTGAACCAGTCCGGTAGCGCCTTTATAGATAAACCAGGCGGCTACGATGAGAGAGAGGATACGGGCAATATATTTCATTTTCTTGATCTGGGTGAGCAGGCTGGCAAAGGCAAGCGGGATCAGATAGAGAGTAGTACCAAAGAAGAAGCCCAGAAACAGAAGAATACCAGACACCGCACCACCTAAATTAACTGCTTCTGATAGGGCAATCAGGAAAGCGGGACAGAAATTAATGCCGGTGAGGATGCCGAGTAGCAATCCGCTGCGGGTGATAGCAGCAGCTCTGGGGATGTGGCATTTCTTTTCGGCACGGTCTGAGCGGATCACGGTGAGAACCAGGTATATAGACAAGAGGATATTGGCAATTGCTCCATAGAAATTGCGGTCAATACCAGATATATTTGCACCTGCTGCTCCGGCTAAGGCACCGAAAGTGAGGTAAGAGATAAATCTGCCAATCGAGATTTCACCAATAGCCAGCAGGCTTTTGCTTAGTTTACGATCAGAAGTCATAATATAGGGCAGATAAATGGGAGAGCAGGTCATCAGGCAGAGCGAGCCGGTAGAGATGCCCAGAAAGAAACCTTCCAGAAGTGCCTTGATCATATAATAATCCTAAAAATAGTATTCGAGCAGAAGTTGATGCATGTTAGCCTGAGTGCCGTCAAAATCCTGCGTTATGCCAAACTGGTAACCAATATTAAAGCGGTAATCGATAAATTCCCAGCCGGTGCCGGCAGTCATTTCATAATCCAGCCAGCGTTCATCACCGAGGAAATATCTGCCACTAGCATAAAACTTCAGGTTATTCAGATAATACTTAGCAGAAGTGTTAAATGCCATAACCTCAGAATCAAACTCATAGAGTGCTCCCATTTGAGCATAAGAAAGCTGGTTATTATCCGAAACGTTGAAATTTCTTCTGATATTAGTTTCATACCAGGAATTGCCGAGAAATATTTCCGACATTTCCTCATCCAGCCAGCCCTGCCAGACGATGATGTTAAGAAGTGTCCAGTCCTGGGCAAATTTACTGCTTAAACGGGTATAAGTGCGAATATAATTAGTGAGTTCATCATCCAGATCAGAATACCCTATTTGTACATTTTGAGTGAGGAAATGGATATAATTCAAGCGGTGTTCATATTCACCTTGCAGATAATAACAGGAATAATTAAAACTCTCATTTTCATTCAGATCATTGAAATGGTCGCCATTAACAGTAAAAAGCAGATCCTGGGTGAGCCAGTAACCCGCTGCTATTTCCCAGAGCAGGTCATTTTCCCGAATGGAATTATCTGCCTGCTGTCTGGCACCATGTTTATCGTAGGCAGTAGAAATATAATCAGTTTTCAAGTCAAAATATAGCCTGCTGTTATCATAATTATAGTTCCCACCTAAACTGAGGGAATTGTTGTATTGATATAAACCTTTAATTCCAGGAATCTCAGTGAGGTGATCATCCTCAGGAGAAATGCCCAGACCTAAGTAGAGATCGAGAGCCCAGTTTTCCTTAATCTGCCAGGCATGAAGAAAATTTCTGGCGATGCTTTCCTGATAATAACTGGCAATATTATCCTGAACCTCAGAGTATTTTATCTGGGTAGTATTCAGGAATGACCAGTTTCCGGCATTAGCAGAGATATAGGAATACAGTCTGCCTACCATGCCATCATCAGAATCAGAGCCAAGCGATAATGTTAATTGTCCATCCGCATTAAGGAGAGCGAGAAGGCATAAAAATATCAAAATTGCAATTCTTTTCATCTATTCTCCTAATGAATGGCTTTTTCGGGACAGACGGCAACGCATTGACCGCACTGCTGGCATTTGCTTTGAATGATAAAGGCTTTATCGCCTTGGTATACAATGGCATTATGTGGACATGCTTCCAGGCATCTGCCGCAGGCAAGACAGCTTTCAGTATCTATCTGATAAGAGTAAGCAGTTGCGCTTTTGCAGGCAGCAATCACTAAAATGAAGATGATCAGGATCAAAAAAATCCAGTATAGTTTCTTATTCATGATATCACCTGATAGCGTTATATTTGCAGCCGGTTACGCAGAGTTTGCAATCGATGCACTTATTCTGATCGATCACGGCTTTGCCATTTTGGAGAGTGACTGCGCCTACCGGACAGATATTTACGCAGTCTCCGCAACCGACGCATTCAGCTTTCCAGATTGCTGGTTTGCGGGAGGCTGCTAATACCAGCAAAAGTGCAAGTATCACTACCAGGATAATAATTTTCTTTTTCATTTAATAACTCCTCATTAATATCCGATTACCCAAAGGCGAATAGCACCCCTGGGGCAGGGCAGACAATCACCACAAGCTTCACATAGATCAGGATTTATCACCTTATAGGGTCCGGCATCACTTATAGCGTTCTGATCACAGTCATAAATACAATTACTACAGTCATTACACACGCTGGAAACTATCTGATACACTATTTTTCCTCCCGGACTGTTTGATATTTCACCCATGTTGCCTGCTTCATCCACTGCTCTCACTGCAAAATAGTATACAGTACCTGAAGAAAGTCCAGTTACCACACAACTTTCATTTGAACCAGCAGAGCCAGGGTCAGGTGGCGAATTGAACGAACTAGAGGAATCCCAGTTATTTAGAGTGATTGGTGATGTTCTATAGCGTATTTCATAGGAATCACAGGTGCCGGTGTTACCATCATCTCCGGGGGCTGTCCAATTGATAGTTATGCGGTTATTATAAGAGCTTTGCCCATCATTTACTGAGAGATTGGTTATTGCAGCAGGGGGAGTAACATCAATTTCCATAATGATCATGGCATCACAAACATTAGAAATGCCAGAGATATTGTCATTATCATCTTCTGCTTTGATGGCAAAATAATAGGTGATATTAGCTTCCAGATCAGTGATATTCAGAGATTCAGGAGTTCCTGCAGCCGCCGGTGGAGAAGTGGGAATGGATGTGGCAGCAAGCCAGTTTTGTTCGGTAATAGGCTCAGTATGGCTTCTGAGATCATAACTGAATGCTGTGCCGCTATTGCCATCATCTCCAGTAGCTGTCCATGATAAAGTCACTACTTCATCAATCACCTCTGTACTAAGATCAGTAATAGCAGCAGGAGGTGTGGTATCCAGGGGAATTATGGCAGTGGCATTATTGGATATCTGGGAGGTATTAGCAGCTTCATCGGTGGCAGTCAGGGCAAAATACCAGGTGATACCTGCTTCCAGAAAGTCAATGGTAACAGATTCTTCAGTTCCTGCTGCGGCGGGGAAAGGCAGATCATATATTTGATCAGCGGTTTCCAGGTCAGCTTCAGTGAGTTCCTGCTGGGCGTAGTATAAACTGTATTCTGAGGCTGTTCCAATATTGCCGTCATCTCCGGTAGCTGTCCAGTTGATAGTGATCTCGGGATCATTGACCTGAGTTATCAGATCAGTAACTGGAGCGGGTGCTTCCGTATCTGCAGTAGCTTCAGTTATTGCAGAAGCTGAATTGGAAATATTAGAAATATTATTTACTTCATCATAAGCTTTTATGGCAAAGAAATATTCCGTTTCAGGGATTAAACCGCTGATAGTGATGTTCTCTGTAGTTCCTGCAGGATGAGGTGTGATATTCTGGATATACTCCTGAGCATCTGTCCAGGTAGTGGCAGTGATCTCATTTTCAGCATAGCGGATCTCATAAGCAGTTGCCGTGCCATCATAACCATTATCACCCGTAGCTGTCCAGGAGAGTGGTATAGTGGTATTACCCGGAGTTCCGGCTATCAGGTCAGTAATATCTGCTGGAGCGGTTATATCCGTAGTTGCTTCTGCTGAAGCATTATTAGAAAGCTGACTGATATTACCCGCAGCATCAAGTGATCTGATGGCAAAATATAATAACCCACTTGGTTCAGTGAATTCAAGTAATAGTTCTTCTAAAGATCCTGGTGCCTGAGGGGCAAGGTCATATACTATATCCTGGGCATTATCCCAGTTAGCATCAGTAATTTCTTCGGTAAATGATTTAATTGCATAGCTGCTGACATTTGCCCGTGGGTCCGGATCAGCAGGAGCTGTCCATTGCAGAATAATAGTATATTCTGTGCTGATAGTTGTCAGGTCTGTGATGGGTTCAGGACTAACAAGATCAAAATATTCACCCTTAACTGTAACTTGAGTTATAGCAGGAGATGAACTGTGTCCCACTTCATCAAAAGCTGTAATATTGACAGATAAAGTGTCATTTTCAGGCAAATCACCTATCTGCCAGAATTCCAGAGCACCACTATATTGGGGAAGTGTAGGTGTGAAATCAGTAGCAAAGATATTACCTGCCAGATCATTTATTTTCAGTTCATAAAGATAGGCAATACCGGTGAGTGAATCATCTCCTGGTGCAAAGAAACTGATTTCAATCATGCCAATACTATCAGATATTACAGTTATATTTTGAGGCGATGCTGGAGCCATGAGGTCCGGAAGACGTGTGATGGCATCATACTGGCATTCAAAATCATTCAGGCAATCATAGCAGCTAATGCACCGGTTTTGGTCTATATACACTTTTCCTGAGGCTTCATCAATGATAAAAGCATCCTGGGGACATTGAAAATCATCAATACATTCATAGCAGGCAGTGCATTGAGAAAACTCAACCCGAGGTGTTTTATCAAGATCATCTGCTTTAGTTACATCATCTGTGCAACTAAATATGGCAAATAATATGATCAAGGCAGATAGTATTTCAACTATTCTGGTTTTCATTTTTTCTTTCCTTGTAATTCTCTTTTTTGTTTGGTTAGCACCGGACAGCATAACTCGCAGCGGTGACAGTAAATGCAGTCTGCATCGGTTACTTTTTCGCTCTTCTGTACTTTAATACGCATGGGACAATAGTCGTCGCAAAGCATACAATCCACACAGCAATCTTTGCTCCACCATACTTTCTGGCGGGGCAGGTGCAAGATTTTCCCAATCCATTGAGCAATATTCATAAGTGCTGCATAGGGACAGAGGTAATTACACCAGAAGCGTTCAATAAAGAAGCCGGCAATAGTGATCACGCCTAAGCTGAGCAAGCCGGCGATCCTGATATTCTGGATATGTGCCAGGCTCATGACCGGGCAGAATTTCATATAAATATAGCCAAGTCCCTGCCAGGCAAGGAAAGCCGTTGCCAGTAATACAACGTATTTAAGCCATTTCAGGTAATTATGTACAGAATGTGGCATGGCATTTTTACATTGTCGCTTTCCTGATCTCTTATTTAAACTGAATATAAGCTCTTGAATAGTACCAAAAGGGCAGGCATAGCCACAAAACTTTCTGCCATTGAAAAGAGTGTGCAGCAGAAGAGCCAGTCCACCGATTATAGCTGCGGGAAATATCCAGTTCCCGATCGACTGTCCCAGATTGAGGCAGCCAAAGCAGACAGCGGCATTTGGACAATACGCGTGGGCTATTGGCAATACTCCAGCTATCAGTAAGCCAAAAAGTGCAACTGATACTGCCAGAAAGAATAATTGGATATATCTGCGTTGTTTATCTATTTTCAGCATTTATTTCTTATCGATGGCTCCCACCGGGCAACCTTTCCAGGTTTTTCCACTGCCATTAGCACAGATACCACACTGGATGCACTTTGTCACATCAATAACTGCTTTGCCTTTTTGCATGCTGATAGCTCCCACAGGGCAATTCTTCACACAAAGATTGCAGCCTATACATTTTTTACTATTAACCTGATAACCTGTATAGTCCGAAGTTTTTTCTTCCTCAACTATTGGTAGATAGACCATTTCTGCTTTACATAGTTCTGTAACCTGCAATACAGCGTTCAGCATTGTGCCTTTCACTTTAATTGTGTCACCTGCTGCCAGCTCTGGTGCTACACCTTCTGTATTTGCCAGAGTACCTAGTTCCAGTCCAAACATGCCAGTGCCGGTATTCAAAAACCAGATACCGCTCACCTGCATCAGGCTGCCCTGATATTCCAGCACTTCCACTGCGGCTTCTTCAACTGCAAATAGGGCAGTGACAAATACCAGTACTATTAAAGCTATCCCGATAATATTTTTTCTCATCTATTACATCCTCCATTTTTTTCACAATACAAAATTAAGATAAAGCATTATTAAGTCCAAACAAAAATTAATTACTAATTCTGATAGAAAAATGTATATTTAGTCAATGAATCGGCAATTTTATTCATTTATCAAGCGTGTATAAAGTACAAAACTGTTAACATTGTTAACCATCTGTTACAATAATGTAGCACAATCAGCTTATTCCAAGCCATGCAATAACTGCCAGGCAGCTTGAGTTGGTGGGATTTTGCCATTGATCACATCTTTTTCCAGTTGTGGCAGCAAAGCTTTGATGCGGGGATTAGCATAAAACTCATTCAGCAGGCGTTCACTCACCAGATCATGCACCCAGCGGAGGTTTTGCTGATTACGTCGCTGCTCAAAAAAGCCGGAGCCACGCACTATGCTTTCAAATCTTTTGATCATTTCCCACCCGGAATAAATTCCATCTCCGGTCACTGCTGAGCAGGTAAGAACCTCTGGCGTCCAGCCATTTGTAGGAGATTTCAGGTAGTGCAGGGCATTAGCAAAATCACGTCTGGCAATTTCTGCTCTTTTCAGGTTGTCTCCATCTGCTTTATTGATCAATATTGCATCAGCCAGTTCAATTACGCCCTTTTTGATGCCCTGCAATTCATCTCCTGCCCCGGCTATCTTCAATAGCAGAAAAAAATCAACCATACTGCGGACAGTTATCTCATTTTGTCCCACGCCCACCGTTTCGATAAAGATCACATCAAATCCGGCAGCTTCACAGATCAAGGTAGTCTCACGGGTTTTACGTGTAACACCGCCCAGTTTTCCACCTGAGGGAGAGGGACGGATGAAGCAGTTCTGGTGTCTGGATAGCATTTCCATGCGGGTTTTATCACCCAGCACGCTGCCTTTGGAAAGCGAAGAAGAGGGGTCAACAGCCAGTACAGCCAAATTATAATTCTCACTCATAAGCTGGCAGCCTAATGCTTCGATAAAGCTGCTCTTACCAGCTCCGGGAACGCCGGTAATACCTATTCGCAACGATTTACCAGTATAGGGCAATAGCTGTCGCAAAACTTCCTGACCTTTTTCAAAGTGTTTTTCTGAATTGCTTTCTATCAAAGTGATTGTCTGTGCCAGGATAGTACGGTCATGATTTAGTACACCCTGTACATAGTCATCAATAGATAGTTTACGCCTGGCTGCCGCTTTTCTGATCTTATTTTGTCTGCTGCCAGGCATACCGTCATGCTGGCTTTCTTTGCCTTTCACTACTGAGGTAGCATATTCTTTGCCAGCATTTGCTGGAGTCCATTCCGGTTTTTTATTCATCAATACATCCCAGATAATGTAGGGGCGAATGCAAATCCGCCCCTTAATTTACGATTCACGACTCACGACTCCCGAATCAACTCATCCAATATTTTCTTCGCAGCCACAGGAAGCACAGTACCAGGACCAAATATAGCCGCAGCACCATGTTCATAGAGGAAATCATAATCCTGAGCCGGGATCACTCCGCCCACTACTATCATAATGTCTTCTCTACCCAGCTTTTTAAGCTCTTCCACAAGCTGGGGTAAAAGCACTTTATGTCCCGCAGCCAGTGAACTCATGCCGATCACGTGCACATCGTTTTCCACTGCCTGACGGGCAGTTTCTTCCGGAGTCTGGAATAATGGACCAATATCCACATCAAAACCCATATCAGCATAAGCAGTAGCCACCACTTTTGCTCCACGGTCATGTCCATCCTGTCCCATTTTGGCGATCATAATGCGGGGACGGCGTCCTTCCAGCTCTTCAAATTTATCTGCCAGGTCACGAACTGCCTGAACTTCGTCTTTCTCGGCATATTCGCTGCTATATATTCCACTGATTGATCGTATCACTGCTTTATGCCTCCCATATATTTTTTCTATCGCATCTGATATCTCACCTAAAGTAGCTCTGGCTCGAGCCGCTGTCACAGCCCGTTCCAGCAGGTTGCCTTCGCCGGATGCAGTAGCTTTGGTAATAGCTTCCAGGGCTGATTGCACTTCTGTTTCATTCCGTTCAGCTTTTAGTTTTGCCAGTCTTTCCAGTTGCGAAATCCGCACTGCTGTATTATCAACTTCCAGAATATCCATCGCTGCTTCTTTGTCCAGTCTGTATTTATTCACGCCCACGATAGTTTCTTTTCCCGAATCTATATGAGCTTGTCTGCGAGCCGCTGCTTCTTCGATCCTCATCTTGGGAATGCCGGTTTCAATAGCTTTAGCCATTCCGCCCAGTTCTTCCACTTCCATAATATGTTCCCAGCCTTTCTGGATGAGGTAATCCGTGAGGCTTTCCACGTAATATGATCCGCCCCAGGGGTCTATCACATCACATATCCCGGTCTCGTGCTGCAGGAATAACTGCGTATTACGGGCAATACGGGCACTGAAATCTGTAGGCAGGGCTATTGCTTCATCTAATGAATTTGTGTGCAGACTCTGGGTATGTCCCATTGTGGCTGCCAGTGCTTCCACGCAGGTTCTTGCCACATTATTATATGGGTCCTGCTCGGTAAGTGACCAGCCGGAAGTTTGAGAATGCGTACGCAGCGACATTGATTTAGGATTTTTAGGATGATATTTATTGACTATTTTTGCCCAAAGCACCCGCGCTGCTCTCAGCTTGGCTACTTCCATAAAATAGTTCATCCCTTCTGCCCAGAAGAAGGATACCCGCGGGGCAAAAGCATCTATATCAAGTCCGGCTTCTATGCCGCAACGCAGATACTGCCAGCCGTCTGCCAGTGTGTATGCCATTTCCAGATCCGCAGTAGCACCTGCTTCCTGCATGTGGTAGCCGGATACTGAGATACTGTTGAATTTGGGCATATATTTGCTGGTGAAGGCAAAAATATCACTGATAATGCGCATGGATTGAGTGGGAGGATAGATATAGGTATTACGAACCATGTATTCCTTCAAAATATCATTCTGGATCGTTCCTGCCAGCTCTTCCCATTTCACTCCCTGCTCTTCTGCAGTTACTATATAAAACGCCATGATAGGCAAAACTGCCCCGTTCATGGTCATTGATACTGATATATCGCCCAAAGGTATCTGATCAAAGAGTATCTTCATATCCAATATAGAATCTATTGCCACACCTGCCTTGCCCACATCACCTACTACGCGGGGATGATCACTGTCATATCCACGATGAGTAGGCAGATCAAAGGCTACAGAAAGTCCCTTCTGACCTGCTGCCAGATTACGGCGATAAAAAGCATTGCTCTCTTCTGCCGTGCTGAATCCCGCATATTGACGTACTGTCCAGGGCTGCATGCAATACATGGTGGCATAAGGACCCCGCAAAAATGGCGGTACGCCGGCAGCAAAATCCAGATGCTCAAATTCCTTAGTATCAGCTTTGGTATATAAAGGTTTAACCTTATATTTCTCATTGGTTTCCCAAAATATATCTTCTATTCTCTTACCGGTTTTCTGTTCAATGGCTGTCTGCCATTTACTCTTATCATTATTACCTGCAGGCAGATTCAGGTTTGTTTTACTAAAATCAGGATTTTTCATTATTTCACTCCTGCCATTTTCTGAGCTTTGCTAAGAACTTCCCAAGCATTTGCTCTCAGATGAATAAACTCATTTATACCCATTGCTGTATAGGTGATTATCATATCTTTGGGGAATCCCGCCAAAATTAGCATAGTGCCCGGGGCAGCCGCTTTTATAAGGCTGCATATTGCCGGTACAATTTCAGGATAGCGGTCATCAGTAGAGCAGATAACCACTATTTCGGCTTTAGAGGCAATAGCTGCTTCTGCTGCTGCGGCAGAATTGTCAAATCCACCCTGGTCAATGATCTCAAATCCGCCCACTTCCATAAAGCCGCGGGAGAAGTCTGCTCTGGCTTTATATTGGCTCAAGCTTCCACTATTAGCCAGAAAAACCCGCACTGCTCTGCCGGTTTTTGCAATATGGGCAGCCATGTTCTCTCGTAATTTTTCAAATGGCTCTGCCAGTCTTTCTTGTGAAAGCTGCTGCATCTCGGTATTTTCACTTAATCCCAATCCTTTTGTGATCACTCCTATGCTTGCACCCTGCAAAAAAGCGGCTTTTATACTATGGGCGCAGGGCTCAATTTCCAGGTCACTATTGCGATTCGATCTTATTTCATTACTGCGGCGGCAGGATATTCCCGGATAATCTATTGCCTTTGCCTCCAGAGGAGTTTCCAGCATATTGGCATACATATTAATACCCACCAGCACATCTTTACGTTTTGCCAGATTATCTTGCCGCAAAGCCGCTACCTTTTCAATTATCTCCTGAACTTTGCCACTCAGCAGCAGGTCACTGAAAGTTCCTTCAGATTCCAGCATTTGAAAACTTGACCAGGCTCTTTCTGCCAGCTCCTGGGTAAGCTCTTCAATATACCAGCTTCCACCCGCAGGATCGATCACATAGCCCAGATGGCTCTCTTCATTTAAAATGATCTGCTGATTACGGGCAATGCGTCTGCTGAATTCATCAGGCTCTCTGATCACTTCGTCAAAACTGCCAATATGAAGACTATCCACCCCGCCGATCATGCCGGCAAAGCCTTCTGTAGTCGTCCGCAGCATATTCACATAAGGATCATATTTGGTTTTATTATATTTTCCGGTGCGACCGTGGATATACATTTTAGCAGATTCGTCACTACCCCCAAATTCCTTGATCACTTTATGCCACAATATGCGTGCTGCCCGCAGTTTGGCAATTTCCATAAATAAATTGCCACCCAAAGCCATACTGAATTGTATCCGCGGAGCAATATCATCTATTTCCAGTCCAAATTCACTTAATCTCCTGATGTATTCCACACCGGTAGCTAAGGCAAATGCCAGCTCTTCCACAGCACTGCCACCTGCATTATGATATGCCAGAGTATGGATATCTATAGTCTTTAATTGTGCCTGTGTTTCTTTTGCCCATAAGGTGAGTCCTGCCATTTTGCCATAAGCTTCGCCCAGTGTACCGGTAATACTGCCGGTTTCTGCCAATTGACCCAAAGGATCAGCACCTACACAGCCCTGCAATTTGCTCACATCAATTCCCTGCTTCTCGCAATATGCTGCCAGCAGCATGGCATATTCCAGACTGGTGTTATATGCCTGAATATTTATATCCACGCAATCAAGCTGAACCCCGGCAAAAGCTGTTTCCATATCTGCCAGACAACTGATAGATGTTCCACCTCTGCCGATATCTGCAGCTTTTGCTTCATCAGGGTCGTTGCCAGCGATACCGGCAGCATCTATCACCAGATTGATGGCATCCTGTCCACGCTGCAAACTTGGCAAAAGGGCTGCATTAAAATCTGCTGCCAGAGTACATCTAATCTCCTGTGACACTTTCCAGGATTCCACCTGATATCCTTCTGCTTTTGTCCCGCGGACATTGCTGCCCTCTCCCGGCAATTCTTCCAGATACGACACTTTATCCCAGACATCCTTGCGATACTGCGGATCAAGGATCAATCCCTCATAAGTAGATGTCCTTAGTACCTTGTCAAATGGCTTGCCTTTCAACAGTTTCTCTGCTGCTGCTAACCATGCGGCGTCACTTGTGCCCGGAAACTCACTCAGCAGACCTTTCACTCTCTGCTTCTGCTCTTGTTCCATCAAGTCCTCCAGTTATATTAATAATTTTTCGCTACCTTGTTTAGCCACCCCCCTCTAACGTCAAGCGAAATTACCAGATAACCAGCAAATAAGTAGGACTTGCACAGCTAACGGTACTCCGGAAGTGGGGCGAGAACTACGACCTGGAATCTGTTAGAAGTGCTCTTAAGAGTTTACACTGTTAACCCTGTTCACTGTGTTCACCGTAACTATTTAGTGAGACCTGATATCAATTGCTTTGACAAAAACAAATTACTTATAAAGATTGTATCAGAGAATAAATAGATATGTAAGAATTGATTATGTTTGTAAATTATTTGGAGAAAATATGAAGATATTGCTGATTATATTATTATTAACTTCCAGTATTGCGGTTTATGCTGTTGATTTTGGCTGTATATTTACTTTGATAGACCCTTCTGCTACAAACACCGCATTAGGATTATTCGCTGGAGGGGCAAATATCTGGAACCAGAATCCACTGGATGTATGGAGCAATCCAGCGAAACTTGGTTATTTTAAGGGTATAAGTTATAGCTATTCTCATGATAAATGTCTGGAATTTTTCGGAGATGATAAATATTTTTATTCATCTTATCTTACTGTCGGCTGGAAGGGACTTGGAATCATGCTCCCGCTGAAAAACGGACAATCAAAATACGGTACCAGTATTGATAACGGCAGCCAATATTTATATGATGAAGATGCTCAATTAATAGGGATATTTAATTCCTGGGAATCATCTTCTGGATTTGCAATAGGCATGAATATATTAGAGTTCTATGCAGCGATTAGTAACAATGACAAAATAACTAAATTACAACCATTTACGGATTTTTCATTAGGTTATAACTATAATCATATCATCAGCGACTTAAGTCCGGATAATTTGGGAGAAGGTTTAAAAGGAAGTGGTTCTTCATACATAGATGGTTTAGGAATGATCTTAAGGGTTAGCCCACTCAATGATAGTAATTATCTCAATTTTTCTTTTTTTAAAGCCGAGGCAGTGTTCAGTTTGTATTATAGAAATATTTCCAGAACAAATATAGCCTATGTAAATGAAGTACAACATGACCCGTTACCATTTAGCACGGATTCTGCTGTTTCTTTCAGGCTGGCAATGAGTATTGATTATTTTAAAGATATGATTTCTACTGATTTTTATGATGTGATATCTACCTTTTGTCAG
Organism: Candidatus Cloacimonadota bacterium; assembly: GCA_021735645.1. GTDB lineage: Bacteria > Cloacimonadota > Cloacimonadia > Cloacimonadales > TCS61 > Stygibacter. The sequence continues at coordinate 5,424 of JAIPGP010000051.1, read as the reverse complement.
GATGTAGTGTCGCTAAATTATTATATGGGAATTTCCGATTTTATGGATGAATTTGAAAATAATGGATACAGCTATGATCTGACATTTTTAGACCTTATTGCTATTAGATTGGGATATTGTGATGATGAGGTTAATGATGTTTCAGGGCGAACACCAGGTATTGGATTAAAATTAAGCTATAAAGATATTATGCATCTGCAATACAATTTTGCCAAATATCCTGACGGATCCTATCAGATTTTTAAATATAGACAGGACTTCATGCTAAATGTTGATCTGTTTAAGTTATTTAGTAAACAGGCACGATAAACAGTCTGATTTAAAGAACTGAAAACATGTCTTCAAGGATTTCGCATCTAGAGTCTGTTCAATTTATTTCCAGCTAAGACCATTGCAAAAAAAAACTAAAGCCCACTTGCATGAGTATAAAAGGTCAATCCTCTTATGATGGGTTCAATTTCCCCTTCAGTAAAGCCAATTCATCTCTCAATTCATTTATCCTGAATTCTCGACCAATAAATAGTTTATGCATTTCTTCCAGATCTTTGTTCTTTTTCTGCAGAAATTGATTGGCTTCCTCCAGTTCCTGCGTGCGCTCTACTACCAGTTTCTCCAGATTCTCCTGATATTTAGCTAACTTCAGCTCTGACCGTTTTTGGTTTGTGATATCCTGAAATACTCCATGAAACCTTACGCACTTTCCCTCCTGCATAACTGGAGTACCAAGTGTTTTTATCCAGCGATGATTCCCTTTTGCTGATACAAACTCTAATTCCAGTTCATACCCCTCTCCTTCATTAATGGCTTTTTCCATTGCCGCAGTTAATTTTTCCCTGGATTCTCCCGGAAAAAATTTTACTGCTTCCTCAACAGTGGGTTGATAGCCCTCAGGTACTTCATGAATTTTACGGGTTATATCACTCCAGTAAACTGTCTGGTTAACCAGGTCAACTTCCCAGCCACCCACTGATGCCACCTCTCCGGTATTAATTATAAATGCTTCACTTTCTTTTAGTTTTGCTTCGATCTGCTTCCTTTCAGTAATATCATTAAAAGCGATAACTACACCATAACCTTCTAATGGTATTGGTGTTGCCGAAACATTCAACCAGGTCACATCATCGGTTTCTTTCACGATTCCCATTTCCACATTCTCTACTAACTTATTTTCTTTTAATGCTCTTACCCTGGCAAATTCCTCCGGAGGCAATTCTGTCCCATCAGGTCGGATAATTTTCCAGGATTTTCCATCAATCATTAGCTGTTTCTTTTTTTCCTCTGATATACCAAGTAAATTTTCTGCCATAAGATTTCTCTCAATGATCTTACCCTCTTCATCAGCTACTGTCACCCCTATAGGTAATGAATTAAACAGCGTCATATATTTGGTCAATGAAATCTCTAAAGCTTTCTCTCCCTCTATTCTTTCTGTTACATCTCTGATAGAACCTACAAAGGCAAGAATATTGCCCTTATCATCCTGCTTGAAAAATACACTTGTTTCTCCGGAAAATACTGTTCCATCTTTCTTCCGGTAATGGACAATATAATTGAAATTCCCCTTGGAATCCTTATTGTCCTGGATTGATGTTCCCAGATTTTTATAATCTTCCTCACTGGCATATACCGATACAGTCTGTTTCCCCCGTAATTCATCCAGCCTGTATCCAAACAATTCCTCAAATGCCGGATTACAATCAATTATCTGCCGGTTAGTATTTGCCACCAGAATTGCATCCCGAAAATTATTGAACAATAGTGAATAGTCCTGTCGCCGGATACCGCTTTGTTTATTGGATTCAAGCTGATCGATAAGGGTATCAAGGCTGATACTTATCAATCGCTGACTCATTGGCTTAATTATATATCCATAAGCACCGAGTTTGTCATATTCTTCCTGGGATTTTTTGATTTCTAAAGGGCTGGCGATAATAATTTTAACTATATCCCGATACTTTATCTCGCTATTGAGCCCAACTAAGACATCCTTTGCCGAATCTGATTGCTTTGCTGTATCTATAAAAACTAATTCTATCTTTTCTGTTTCCAATATATTAAGAGCTTCAGACAAATTACTGACTCTGAATATCTGATAACCTCTTTCTATTAAAACTTCACTGAGTGAATCACTACTTTCATGATCAAAGGCGATAAATAATGCACTTTTGATATTCCATTTTTCCATAAATTCCCCTTAATAACTGTGAATCATCACATCTTCACAGAATTCACATATTTATACAATATATAATCTAATCAGATTAATGGTTTTGTCAATCAATTCCGCTGAATCTAGAATCCCCCCGAAATTAAAATGAAACCGGTTTCAAATTGCCCTGAAAGGGCAGTACTATAGTAGCCATGGGTGGAACCCATGGAAAAATAAACGCAAAATACCCCCACCCCTTCCCCCTTTCGGCGGAGCCGAAAGCGGGAAGGGGTGGGGACTTCGTGTGATTCTGAACCCATGGATTTCACCCATGGCTAATATAGTTAAACCCTTTCAGGGTGAAGATGAAAACAAAACCCTGAGAAATTTCGGGGGATGCCAGGTTTAATCTCTTGAAACAGGTTTACACTTCTGCGAAACTCGAGCAAAATATGCCAGAATGTCATTTCTGCAAATATTTCCAGACACCTGATTCTTTCTGGCAATAGAATCTGCCTTTGTAATTGGAAATGATAATAGCTTTTTGATAATCCCTGTCAAAGACAATATGGGAATAGTCGTAGTAGCCGTAGATGACGGGTATAGCTCCCACTTGAGCATCCCTGATAGGTATGATAATATAATCTTCTAAAAACTGTCTTCGGGGCAATTCTAATTTATCTTTTTGCGATTTGGCGAGAAAACTCGATAATGCTTCAAAAATCTCTTTTGTAGAATAGATGATTCTAAGGTTTGAGGGCAGTTCGGGTCGAAAATCGGATATCTCATATTTTGTCTCAGTTGGCTGGTAATGCCAGTAATTGTTTGATATAGTTTCGCCGGTATCTCCAAAAAACAAAGAATCTGAGACCTCAATAGAAATACTGTGCGGGATCAGATGATAAGTCGGATCATATACTGGTGTGCCATCCGTATAACGATGATCATTTCTGCTAAAACTATAAATCTTGGGAAAGATCATTTGATACAGTGCATAAGCTTCCTTTTCCCAGATATAATCAAATTCCGTTTTGGGTTGAATACCCGCCTGATACCATTTTTCCATTAACTCACCCAGCATTTGAATATTTCCGCTTTCAAAGGCAGCTTCCAGTGTATGGGCATCTTCATTCATCGGAAACAGCGTCAGCGACTCCTGAGAATTCCCGCAGATCATGAGTAAACCTCTGCGCTGCCATACCCAGCATTGACTATATGCTCCGGCAAGCAGGATTTTATCCGAAGAGAGCCGCAGTTGATCTTTCTTATGGAAAGTGAAATCCAGATCAATTTTCTGCTTGATATTGCCATCTGTGGAAACCACAAAGATAGTATCCAGGTATACGGACTGCTGGATAAACAGATTTTCCTCATATATCATTTCGGAAGGCACTGATTACGCGGAAGTAATGTAAGATTCAATACCGCCACGCTTCGCTTACGCGCACAAGGATATGGGGGAATCTTCGAGAATTTGAATGTAGAATAGATCACTTATCTATTTAAGCAGGAGACATCTTCTTACTTTTTCTATTTTCCCGTTTACCGATAATTGATAGTAATATATTCCTGAACTTACCTTTTTTCCCAGGTCATTTTCTCCTGACCATATTATAGAATGTTCACCTCTATTCATTTCATCAGCTATCAACTTCTTAACCTTCTGCCCTTGAATGTTATAAATATTCACCTCAACAGCACTCTTCTCAGGTATAGAAAAAGATATTGAAGTAGATGGATTAAAGGGATTAGGATAGCAAAAACACTCGCTGTCAAACGGTTCGATTTCACACTCTTCCTTCTCAGTGAAATTGGTAAATAAATATACTCCGTTATTTGTTCCTGCCAGGAAATTAGGAGTGTACATGGGGTAGTACTCAAAACAATAAACTTCTACAAAATCAGCTTCTTCTTCCTCGATCAGAAAATAATTACCCATCACTTCCATCTCGGTAAGATATAATCCTCCTCCATTCACGCAGCCAACTACCAGATAGTCTTCATACTCGTAAAGACAATTGGCATTACGAAACCAGTTGAGTAATGGATTGATCGTCACTTCCGTATCAGAATACTCCACTCTATAAACAGCATCGCTATTTGAATAGTTGCTGCAGAGTACATATAACTCGTTATTATCAGGATATGACCTGAAATGAAGATCCATTACCGGAATCAGGATATCATCATATACCCATTCATCTCCCGCCTGCATATACAAGCGATTTACGGAACTGCATGAATCCCCGGTTCCCACAAATAACCTGCCGTCACTGCCCATCTCAATATCATTCACATATATTCCGTGAAACTCCGGCATCTCTATCCATTCAGCACCATCTTCAGAGAAATACAATCTACTATCGTTTTCATAAAATCCATGAGCAAAATAATATGTACTACCCAGTTTTTTAACAAAATGGGGACAATCATAATAACCAAGTAAACTGAACTGATGGGTGACAGGATCAAAAGAATAAAGACCGTCGCTGTTGCCGGCTATTAATGCAGCAATTATCCTCTCATTCTCATCATCATAAGCTACAGATTTTGCACCACCATTGGTTACGATCGAATAAGTTTCTAATTCACCATCACTATTATAATAACCGATCCCACTGCTTTGTAATGCAAATACAATTCCAAATTCTGATAAATCCGGCAGATCAGTAAATATCATATCATAGACCCATTCCTGCAATTCCGGAAACAATTGAGCACAATCCCGAGAACCAATACCATAAACCTTTAAAGTCATTACTAAAATTATTATTAAAATTGTCCAGGCTGCATGATTTTTATTTCTATCAAACATCATTCCCCCTTATAATATCCTCTGAGGTCTCTAATAATATAATTGCAATCTGTTATATATTTGTCAAGTAAGATGTTCATGAAGTCATACTCCTTCCCGTAATCAGATACCACCACTAAGTCAAATGTGCACCGCTGGGTATTTCCAAGTGGGGCGCAGATGACGACCATTATCAACAGATTGCAACCTGCCAAAATAGAATCAGAAAAATGCTGTTCATTTCCCTCTTTGCATAACTGGAGCTTGCAGCTCCCAGAGATGCATTTGTCAACATACTTGACAGGAAACAAGTGAGAAGTTTGAGGGAAATGTAATGTAAGAATTATCAACCAGTAGAGTAGAGACAGGCTTCAAGTATTCTATCCACCTGTCCCCCTCATCAAACCGTGCATGCGGTTTTCCCGCACACGGCTTTCCGACAAAGTTCATTCCAAGCATTCACAGTTTCATCAGTCGAATC
>JAIPGP010000050.1 GCA_021735645.1 Candidatus Cloacimonadota bacterium | reverse complement strand
CCTTCAGTCATATCTTGATGAATTCTGCTACAGGTTGAATAGGAGATTTCATGAGAATGAGTTATTAGACAGAGTAATTACGGCTTGTACAAATTCTTGCGGAATTACTTATGCGGAGCTATACGGATAGTCATTTATATTATTGATAAGGTAGAATAAAATCATAATTTCTGTAATAAAAAGCAAGAGAATAAAACAGATCATGGAAGCTCCCAGACTAAGGTTACGCTGGAACTGGTAATGATAGAAGAACTGATCCGCGCCAACAAATTGAAATCTGTTTACCTTTTAGTGCTTACGATATTGATCGTGATGGCAGTAGGTTATATTTTGGGAGACATCATATACACCATGTATATCCCAGTGCGGAGTTTAGAGTATGAGGGAAAAAGGATAATTTTTTCGCTGGGGTTTGCGGGGCTTACAGGATTATTGGAAATACTTCAAATTTATTTTGTCTTCACAGGTAAACCAAGACTGCTTTTTAATCGGTTGGGAATGAATGTAGCGGAACGGACAAAATTTCAGAAATTACATAATGTGATATCAGAGATGACAATTGCTGCCGGGCTTTCGCAGACACCAGTTGCCTATGTGATACCATCAAGGACTTTAAATGCCATGGCATTTGGCAGCTCACCGGATAGCTGTGCCATAGCAGTTACTGCCGGGCTTCTTGCAGTATGCAATCGGGATGAATTGCAGGGTGTGATTGCCCATGAACTATCTCATATAATAAATCGTGATGCACTGCTTCTGGAGGTGTGCCGGAATTCTCTGGGTATAGTGGAAGTGTTGCGGGAATTTATGTTACGCTCAATTTACTGGAGCCCTGTTGGTCGATTAAATTACCGGATTTCTTCTGGTAAAGGTCGATCTTCCGGAGCACACTTAATATTTCTTTTGTTTGGAATTATCTTTACTCTAATAGCTCCCATATTGGTGAATGTGATCTATTTAACGATCTCGCGGGAAAGGGAATACCTGGCAGATGCGGTTTCTGCAAAACTGACACGCTACCCAGTGGGACTTGCCTCAGCTTTAACCAAAATTGCGTATAGTACTCATTCCATAGATGATATTGATAAAGTTACTTCCGCAGCATTTATCTCTCAACCGCGAGGAGATATGACCATTACCGGCAAGGGTTCCAGAACCCATCCCCCCATCTGGAACAGGATCAGAATACTGCGGCTGATGAGTGGTGGAGCAGGGTATATTGATTATCAGAAAGCGTATAATGCGGTGATGCTGCAAAATCCCGGTTTCATGCCCGGCTCTATGAGAGGTGATATAGCAGGCATACCTTTGCGGATGGCGGAAGCAATGCCTGATGAACCTGGGGGAGTGGATAGTCTTAAAGAAATGTCCATACTTGCTGATGAAGGGCGCATAGATGATATTTTCCGGCTTACTGAAGGATATCGATTCATCGATTGCCAGTGCGGCATGAAGATCAAAGTACCTGTTGATTATGATAAATTTGAGATCAAGTGTCCCCGCTGTGGAAAAATTCATAAACTGGGAGAAAATATGGCGTCTTTATTAACAGCCATGCTCGATGAATCTGCAGTGACAGGAGAGACAGCAGCAGCAGAGATAATTCGTGAGGTACTTACGGAAAAGAATGAACCAGATTACAGCTCAGAGGAAGAGCAGACTTATGTGAAAGTAGAAAATAGTTGGCAGGAAATTCTTTGTAAATGTGGCAGTAAAGTACAAATATCACCAAATTTTCTCGGGAGATTTATCAGTTGCAGAAAGTGCAAAAGACGGATAAATATTATTTATAAATAAGGTGAATAAAGAGAATCAGCAAATAAAAGTAGAGGAAATGAATTAAATTAGTTGACTGAAAATGGTATAACAAATCATAGAAATCTTTTATGAGAAGAAAAAATAGTGATAGGTGAGGGCAGAAAATGAAAACAGGTGAGAAACTGAAAGAATTACGCGATTTAATGCTGCAAAAGGGTATAGATGCCTGGATAATACCTTCCGGAGACCCGCATCAGAGTGAGTATACCGCAGACCATTGGAAAGCCAGAAGCTGGCTGAGCGGGTTCAGCGGTTCAGCGGGAACCTGCGTTGTAACTGCTGATAAGGCAGGTTTATGGACAGATAGCCGCTACTGGATACAGGCAGCGAATGAGCTTTCTGGCAGCGGGATTGAGCTATTTAAAATGTTCTACCCGGGTGTGCCGAATTACCGTGACTGGCTTCTGATGGAGTTGCCTCGGGGAGCTGTATTAGGTTTTGACGGCTCATTATTATCTATTAAAGAAGTAGAGCAGATAGAGAAAGGGCTGAGTGTAAACAAGATCAAGCTGCAATATAAAGAAGACCTGGTTGGAATGATCTGGCAGGATCGTCCCCCGATACCCCGGCAGCCTGCAGTAGTGCTTTCAGAGGAATATAGCGGCGAATCAGTTAATCATAAAATAAAACGGGTACGTGTGGCAATTGAGAAAGCAAGGGCAGATTATCATGTCATTTCTGCTCTGGATGAGATTGCCTGGCTCTTCAATATTCGGGGCAGGGATGTGAAATATAATCCGATAGTGATCAGCTATGCTTTTTTGAGTAAAGACGATATCTGCCTGTTTATTAATAAAACCAAGCTGTCGCCGGAGACTCTGGCAGTGCTGGAAGAAAGCAAAGTTAAATTTTTCCCCTATGAAAATATTTTTGAGTTTTTGTCACTATTACCGGCAGATAAGAAGCTGCTTTTTGACCCGGGAAAAATAAGTCAGAAATTGAAGGAAGCTATCAATTGCCAGTTACTGGAAGGGAAGAGCATTGTCACAGATTTGAAAGGTATAAAAAATGAAGTGGAGCAGCAAGGTATTCGCCAGGCTCATATTCAGGACGGGGTGTCATTGGTTCGCTGGATATTCTGGATGCAGCAGAATGTGGGCAAAGTGGAGATGGATGAATATACTGCCGGGCAAAAGCTGGGAGAATTTCGCGAGAATGGTGACAAGTATCAGGGACCAAGCTTTAATCCCATAGTCGGGTTCAGGGGGAATGGTGCAATAGTGCATTATTCTGCCAAACCGCAGACGGCAAGGAAGATAGAGCGTGGCGGGTTGTTACTGGTGGATTCAGGCGGGCAATATCTGAATGGAACTACTGATGTGACCCGGACATTTTCGCTGGGTAATATTACAGAAGAGGAAAAATATTATTTTACACTGGTGCTGGCCGGGCATATAGACCTTGCCAGGTCAGTATTCCCCAAAGGCACTCCCGGAGCAGTGCTTGATGCTTATACGCGTACTGCTTTGTGGCGGGAGAAACTGGATTATGGACATGGCACTGGTCATGGAGTGGGACACTATTTATGCGTACATGAAGGTCCTCAGGGTATCAGTATAAAAAGTACTGCACCCATTTTACCCGGATCAGTAACAACAAATGAACCGGGAATGTATCTGGAAGGTAAGTTTGGGATCAGGACAGAGAATATGATGATCTGCCAGACTCTTGAAACTACGGAGTATGGTGAGTTCTGCTGTTTTGAAACTGTAACCTTATGTCCGATTTCACGTGATCTGGTCAATAAAGAGATGCTGACGATAGACCAGATAGCCTGGCTGGATGCTTATCATGAGCGGGTATATGACAAATTATCTCCTCATTTGATGCCAGAGGAACAGAACTGGTTACGCCAGGAGACTTTACCACTGTGAGGCGAAAATGAAAAAGGCAATGTATCCCGGGACATTTAACCCGATTACTAATGGACATCTTGATGTGATCCGTAAAGCATCGAAGGTCTTTGATGAAGTGATTGTAGCAGTTGCCAGCTATACCGGCAAAATGACTATGATAGAATTTGATGAGCGATATCGGCTTTGTGCTGAAGCTGTGTCCAGTTTACCGAATGTCAAGGTAGTTAAATTTAAGGGATTGACAGTAGATTTTGCCCGTGAGATAGGAGCTCAGACAATGATCCGGGGTTTACGCGCTGTATCAGACTTTGAGTATGAATTATCATTAGCAATGATGAATTTGAAATTAAGTGAAGGAATGGACACTGTATTCTTTTTACCGAGCCAGAAATACCTTTACTTAAGCTCGACAATGATTCGGCAGGTTGCTGAACTGGGCGGAACAGTCAGTGATCTGGTCCCTGAATGTGTTGATAAATATTTACTGAAATTCTATCAGAGCGGGGCAGGTGTAGATGATAATTAAAAAAGGTACTCATAAACATAATCAGATACGTAAGATATCTAATAACGTAAAAATAAAGGAGCATATTTTGAATAATCCACAGCAACCACAGAAAGTTAATGTGAAAATCGATGAACAGATTGGTGAAGGTATTTATGCTAATTTCATGATGATTACTCATTCACCGAGTGAATTTATCCTGGATTTTGGCAGAATGATGCCAGGCATGCCCAGCGTGAAAGTGAAGAGTAGAATATTAGTGACACCGCAGCATGCCAAGCATTTCATGCAGCTTTTGCAGAAGAATATTGAGAATTTTGAACAGCAGCATGGAGAGATAAAAGTACCCGGAAAAGTAGAGGACAAAGATATAGGTTTTAAGAGCAGTGGACAAAATACTTGACTAATGCACTTAGCTGAAAATTTTGAGAATCTCGATCGGAATATTTAGTTTGAAATATTTTTTAAGGAGTTATAGCAGATGAGAAACAGGAAATTACGCAGCCTGCTGATAATAGCAGTGTTGGTTTTCACCGTTTATTTCGTAGCTCCGCTTCTTTTTGAGAAACTGCCTTCCTTCTGGACAGACAAGGAATTGAAACTTGGTCTTGACCTGCAGGGTGGTATGCAGATTTTATTGGAAGTGGACTATTCGGAGCTTGAACTATCAGTTGAAGCCAAAAAGGATGCGGTTAAGACTGCTTTGGAGATCATACGAAATCGTATTGACCAATTTGGCGTGTCTGAACCTTCTATTCAGCCTATCGGTGAGAATCGAATTTTAATCCAATTGCCGGGTTTAACGAATTTTAACCGCGCAAAAGAACTTATTGGGAAAACAGCATTACTCGAATTTAAGCTGGTTGCTGAAAGCGACCAGACTGAGGAAGTATATAAATCTCTGGATAGTTACCTGGAAAATAATTATCAGAAATATCCCTTCCTGGAAGACCTTGACCTGGTAGATGCAGCACCGATAGTCGATGTATTGGGTGATGAAGACAGCCTGGCTACTGATGAAGAAGCAGAAAATTCCCAGTTATTTACCGCTCTGGTGAGTAGCGATGATGCACCTGGTAGAGTTCCCTTTAAGCATATTAATGCCTTTAAGACATTATTAAAAGATGAGGATTTTATCAAAGAAATTCCGGCTGGACTTCAATTAGCTTTGGAAAAAGTCAGCAAGAAAGACCCTTATTCTGCCCGTACATTATATGTATTACATTCACAGGCAGAGCTTAGCGGTGATAAACTGGATAAAGCTTCCACTAAGATTGGCCAGGGATATGATCCTAAAACCAGCGGTAAACCTTATGTCTCTTTGGAATTCAATAAAGAAGGTGCCAGAATCTTTAAAACTGTTACTGGTCAAAATATTAAACGCCGCCTGGCAATTGTCCTGGATGACGTGGTTTATGTAGCTCCGGTAATTCAGGATAAAATTCCCAGTGGACAGGCTCAGATCACCGGTTCTTTCTCTTTAGAGGAAGTGCAGGACTTAGTGATCGTGCTGGAATCTGGAAATCTCCCTGCACCTGTGAAGGTGATAGAAGAGCGGACTGTAGGTCCATCAATGGGAAATGACAGTATCCGGGCAGGTGTGAGAGCAGCTCTTTTAGGACTGGCGATTGTTGTTGTCTTTATGATAATTTATTACGGTTTATCAGGTGTTGTTGCAGTGATTGCTCTGTTGATGAATATGGGCTTTATTTTAGCTGTATTAACATCTTTGCAGGGAACATTGACAATGCCAGGTATTGCCGGTTTGATCTTAACAATAGGTATGAGTGTGGATGCAAACGTGATCATCTTTGAAAGGATTCGTGAAGAGTTAAAGGCAGGCAAGACAGTTCGTTCAGCGGTTGATGCCGGATTTAGTAGAGCACTGGTAACAATTCTTGATGCCAATCTTACTACTTTGATCACTGCTCTGGTTCTTTATCAATTCGGTACTGGTCCTATCAAAGGCTTTGCTGTTACCCTCTCAATCGGTATTGTCGGTTCCATGTTTAGCGCGATAGTCTTGGCTAAAGCTATCTTTGATGGTATGATCACCAACGTTAACCGGGACAAACTGAGTATATAGGGGGAATGATGAAATTTTTTGGCGAAACTAAAATAGATTTTATTGGAAAGCGTAAAACAGCTTTTTCAATGTCCGCATTTGTAATTATCATTGGGATTATTTTCATGTTCATTAGCGGTTTAAAGTACAGTATAGATTTTACTGGCGGATTGTCCCTGGAACTGGAAATGACCCCAAATACGGAATCTGATGCTGTGATCTCTATCGAAGAGATTCGGCAGGCATTGAAGGATGATGGCATCACAGATGCTGAAATCCAGGAATTGCATGATATGGAAGGCAGAAGACTGATCCTGATCAAAACTCAGGTAACCGGCGAAGAAGAAACTCAGACCGGTTTCACCAAGGGTGATCAGATCGTCAATAGCCTCAAAGCTAAATTCCCGAATAACTATAATCCCGCGACTTTTGTGCGTCAGCAGGACGAAGTAGGTCCACGCATTGGTGAGGAATTAAAGGGTAAAGCTGTTCTGGCTATCTTCTGGGCACTGATGGGTATTATCATTTATATCTGGTGGCGATTTGAATTCACCTTTGGTATCGCAGCTATTGCAGCTTTGATCCATGATATTCTCATCACTGTAGGTATCTTTGCTATCTTTGGAAAAGAGATCAGTCTGCCCGTGGTAGCAGCTTTGCTGACGATTGTGGGATATTCTCTGAATGATACTATCGTGGTCTTTGACAGAATCCGTGAGGATATCAAGAAGTTCCGCAAGCAGAGTTATGCAGAAATCATCAATCATTCAATCAATGAAACCTTGAGCAGAACCATTATTACATCTTTGACTACCTTCCTGGTTGTGCTGTGCCTCTATATCTTTGGCGGCTCGGTAATTAATGATTTTGCCTTTGCACTACTGATTGGTGTTGTTGTGGGTACATATTCTTCTATCTTTATAGCCAGCCCGATTCTGGTTGGGTATTTCAACAAGCGTCATTCTGCAAGGAAAAGGAAATAATACAGTATATTAGATAAAAAAAAGCGACCTCTGGATTTTCCAGAGGTCGCTTTTTTTATATACTTTAATTTTAGCGAATGCTCATCAGCGGCAGATACCTCTTTCAGAATTGCGGACAAAGTCGATAAATTCCTGCTGCAAAATAGTGGGAGAGGCTATCAGGTCAATTTCTGCCATAGCTTGAGCTGTATTCAATCCCTTGCGGTAGAATATCCGGTAAATTTCCTTTATAGCCTTTATATCATCAGGAGAGAAGCCTTTTCGCTGCAAGCCTACAGTATTCAAACCATGCAGCGTATAGGGGAATCCTTCTCCCCTTGTGAAGGGAGGGACATCTTTTTTAATGCCGGATTTCCCACCGATAAATGTGTATCTGCCAATTTTTACGAATTGGTGAATTGCTACCATTCCGCCTATTGAGGCATTATCCTCTATCGTGATATGACCAGCCAGATTTACGGCATTTGCCAGGATCACATTATTTCCCAGATGACAGTTATGAGCCAGATGCACATAAGCCATCAACAGGCAGTTTGAGCCAATTGAAGAATCCTCATCAACAGTAGCTGACCTGTTCAGTGTCACAAATTCGCGGAAGGTATTTTTATCTCCAATATTCAGATAAGTGAGTTCGCCGTTATACTTCAAGTCCTGGGGGTCAGTTCCGGCTGAGGCGCAGTGGTGAAATGTGTTATTATCACCAATACGGGTATGTTGATAGATCAATACACCGGACATTAAATGATTATTATTTCCCAGCACAACGTCTTCGCCGATTATGCAATGAGGGCCAATGTGATTGTTATCGCCTAATTTTACGGATGCATCAATAATAGCAGAAGGATGGATATAATTTGCCATTTAAGCTCCTTATAAAGAATACTCTCCTGATCAGGAGAGTATTATAAATATTAAATAATATTAGCGTTTAATGATTTTCGCCATAAAGTCTCCTTCGCAGACTTTGGTGTCAAATACAAAAGCATCACCGTGCATTTTTGCCAGTCCACGTTTCATGGAGATCACTTTTAATTCAAAACGGAGTACGTCTCCAGGAACTACCTGTTTGCGGAAACGTACATTATCTATGGCAGCAAAAAGTGCCAGATGCTCTTCCGGATTTTCTATAGAATTCAGCAGCATGATCCCACCTGTCTGGGCCATTGCTTCCACAATCAGAACCCCTGGCATTACCGGATGTCCCGGAAAATGCCCCTGGAAAAAATGCTCATTGGCTGTGACATTCTTAATCCCTACGATGCTTTCACCCGGAACAAATTCGATAACTTTGTCAACCAGCAGGAAGGGATAACGATGAGGTAGAATGCGGCTGATGGCATTGATATCAAAAACGATATTCTGGTTCCGCTTCTTCTGATATTGAATCTGCAACTGCTGCTTCATATATATCTTTTTCAGCTTTTTCACTAATTCCACATTAGTTTTATGTCCGGACCTGGCTGCCAGGATATGTCCCTTGATAGGAACTCCCAAAAGGGCTATATCTCCAATAAGATCGAGTACTTTATGGCGTACGAACTCGTTGTAATACCTAAGTGGCGTATTATTGATCAAACCGTTGGAGTTTATCGTGATATCCTGATCCATGTGAAAGATGTTCTGCAATTGCTTGATCTGTTCAGGAGGAGTATCCTGATCTGCCACAACCATGGCATTTTCCAAAGAACCACCTTTGATCAAACCTGCTGCTTTCAGTGCCAGTATTTCGTTCAGGAAACAAAAGGTTCTGGCTGAAGCAAAATCTTCTTCAAACACTTTCAGCGAAGGCATCCAGGTATATTGAGTGCCAACTGCCTGGTGCGGATAATCTACCATGAAAGTGATCTTGAGGTTTTCAGAAGGAACGATTACAATGTCCACATTATCTGCCGGTGCAGAAAATGAGATTGCTTCATTTATCTCAAAATACTCGCGAATGCTCGATTGCTCTACAATCCCAGCCTGCTTGAGCAATTCCACATAGATTATGGCACTGCCATCTGCCACTGGTACTTCAGGTCCCGTTACTTCTATCCTGATATTATCTATATTCAAACCCTTAATTGCTGCCAGTACATGCTCAATAGTGGCAACTGTCGCTGTGCCAATCCCGATGGTTGTCCCTCGAGATATATCTACTACATGTTCTATATCTGCCGGGATTTCTGGCTTGTTTTCTAAATCAGTTCGCACAAAAACAATGCCATCATTCTCTCCGGCTGGCAGAAATGTGATGGTGGAGGTCTCTCCTGAATGTAAACCTATTCCTCTATAGTTGACTTTTCTCTTGATAGTCCTTTTATTTTCTCTCATACTACTTGGTTTCCTTTAATTTCCGGCGATAATGTTTCACTACTTCCGGCAGGTGTTTCTCAGCTGCCATGATCCGCTTGGTAAGCCCTGCATCCCGAGCAGGATAGCCAAAAACTTTCTTTCCGGCTGCCACATCCCCTGCTACTCCGGATTGAGCACCTACCATTACCTCATCGCCTATATTCACATGATCTGCCGAGCCTACCTGACCTGCCAGATATACCCGGTCACCTACTCGCGTATTCCCCGCCAGACCTACCTGGGCACAGATTATGGTGCTTTTGCCTATCACACAATTATGCCCTATTTGTACCAGATTATCCAGTTTTGTGCCTTCTCCAATCACGGTAGAACCCAAAGTGGCACGGTCAACGCAGCTATTAGCCCCGATTTCCACATCATTATGAATCACTACATTGCCCACTTGTGGCAATTTGAATTGTTTACCCTGATGCAGTAGAAAACCAAAACCGTCTGCCCCAATGATCACGCCGCTGTGCAGGATCACATTGGCTCCAAGCCGGCAATCTTCATAAATATTCACATTTGCATATAAATAGCAGTTTTTGCCTAATTCCACATTTTTGCCTATATAACAATTTGCTCCTATATAGCTACCACTGCCTATCTTCACACCTTCGGCAATTACAGTGTTTGCCCCGATCTCCACATCCTCAGCGACTTCTGCAGTTTCATGAACTACCACACTGCTGTGCCGATCGGTATTCAAGGCTGGTTTTTCCAGCTCAAGCCATTTCTGAAGCAGCATCATATAATAGATATATGGATTTTCCACTTTCAGAAGATTTGTCTCCGGCAGCAGATTCTCATCAAAATCTGCCGGTACAAAGATCAAGCCCGCCTTGCTGGTCAGTAATTTGTTATAAAAGCTCTTGTTCTGATAAAAACAAACTGAATTCTGATCCGCTTCTTCAAGTTCAGCAGCATTCTTAATAGATAGAGCTTTTCTCTCAATTAATACTCCTGGAATCCACTGGGAGATAAAGGCTGGAGTAAACTCTGATCTGAAGGTTTTCATAACTAATTATCTAACTCACCATCGGTCAGTTTATTCATTCTTTCTATCACCTGATCAGTGATGTCCAGGCTGGGTACTGCATACAGTATCCCACCAGTAGATGCGTCCAGCACGATATCAATATTATCGTCTGTGGAGATAGCTTCAATCACATTTTTTAGCTTATCGAGGATAGGCTCAAGCAGCTCAGCATTTTTTTGCATTGCCTTTCCACCTTCGCCAAATATCTGGCTAACCTTTTCATCCCGCTGGCTGATTAAGTCCTTAATGGCATTCTCGGCTTCCAGCTTGCCTTCTTCTCTAAGTATCATCTTCTTCTGCTCATAATCATCGCGAAGTCTTTGGATTTCAGCATCCATTTCGGCTATTTCATCCTGCCAGGCTTGCTGCTCTGCCTGGAAAAGCTGCTGCGCTTCCTGAGTGTCTTGACTCTCCATCATCACTCTATCTGTATCAATATATGCTATGTTCAAAGACGCGGCAAATACTGCACTACTACATAGTAATGCCAGTATCACCATTAATATTGCTCTTCTCATTATTCCTCCATAAGGCAGCCTGCTGCCGTAATCTTTTTGATAAAAAGCACTTTCTCTCTGATAACACATTTCGTCAATATAAATTTAAAACCCCTAATATTCTGCTGCTGACGCCTTTTGCCACATACCGCTCATCATTACCAAACCACCCAGCTTAGCCAAAGTAGCTTAATCCCGGATTAAGCATTTTATTTTCCATCAAACTGGAAAGTTTGATCTACGTAGAAAGCCACTTCGTGGTAAAGAAGCTAAATTCCACTCAGCAAAGGGGTTTTGGATGTAGCTTAATCCTCCCGGATTAAGCATTAATTTTCCATCAAACTGGAAAGTTTGATCTACGTAGAAAGCCACTTCGTGATAAAGAAGCAAAATTCTACTCAGCTAAGCGGTTTTGGATGTAGCTTAATCCTCCGGATTAAGCATTAATTTTCCATCAAACTGGAAAGTTTGATCTACGTAGAAAGCCACTTCGTGATAAAGAATCAAAATTCCACTCAGCTAAGCGGTTTTGGATGTAGCTTAATCCTCCCGGATTAAGCATTAATTTTCCATCAAACTGGAAAGTTTGATCTACGTGTTTCTTCAATTCTTCTTGTAAATCCTATTATCTATTCAGTTTGTTTTTTTTCATCAGCTCATATCTACCAGATGTACATTACTTCCACTGAGTCCACTAAGCCCAATGCACTTTGTCCACCAAATAATTGACAATATTTTACTATCCTGAATTGTGACAAAGATAAAAGAATAATGTAAGAGACATAAAACTAAGTACTGGAGGTCTTTTGAAAAGAGTATTTTTCCTGCTCACAATGGTAGCATTCATCAGCTTATCAGCATCAGTTACTAAAACTGTTTCCGAGCCAGACCGGCTTACCTGCCACATCTCATTTCCTGCTTCTCTGATAGAAAACCAAAGTTTTTCGGAAATAAATATCGATCTGGACTCCTGGACTGTTCAAGATACTCCCGGAGCTCCAGCTTTACCATATACCACGCTGCGAATAGCTGTTCCTCCCGCCGGAAAGCTGCGAATAACCACTAATATCAGCAAGAGTAAAACGCTTACACTTGATTATCCGCTTCTGCCTGCTCCCACTATTATTCCCGGAGAAAAAAGCAGTGAGTTCCTTTCTGTGATCAATGAAAATCTCTATACCGATCCTCAGCCTGAAATAGTTATGCAGGGTGAGCCTTATTATCATCGCGGTTTCACGCTTATACCTCTCACAATATATCCCTGCAATTATGATCATCAGAACCAGACAATCACCTTCCGCGAGGAATTTGACATTAATATCGAAATCCTCGGAAATACGAACTGGAGGGAAAGCTACCCGGCAGAAAAAGCCTGGCTGGATAAAGATTTTATCGCTAATTATCAGCAGGCTCGCTACTGGAGGCAAACACGCTCTTTACCTAAATATGGAATTGAATGGGAAAAATCGCAATTCTGGTATCGACTGGACATATCCGGCTCCGGAACGTATTGTCTTACCCCTGAAGATTTAAGTATATTACCTGATTTTGCGGATTACAGCACTTTACGGCTCTTTGCCCTCGCTCCTTTTGATGATGAAGGAGAATCACGTTTCCAAAGACAGGAACTGCCCTTAGCTTTTTCTGATAAAAATATCTGCTTTCAGTATCAAGGCACAGGAACAGCTCTCTGGCTGGCATTAGCCGGAAATTTTACGGCAAAACCTCTTCGAACCACTATCACAAATACAAGCTTTGATCCCCTTGTAGGCATCAGCGAAAAACAGCCGCTGCTGCGGAATAATCGTAATTTGGAATGTATTTTGATCAGACCGGAAGGCTATTTTGAGTCACAAGCTGAAGAACTGATGGAAATCCATCAGCAATATTTCAATGTGGAAACTGCCGTTGTTATCCAGGAAGAAATCTTTCAGATTTATAGTGGCGGAATTCCCATGCCTCAATCTATAAATACTTATCTTGATACTCTAAGGTTAGCAAATCCCAGTCTGGAATATGTAGTCCTCTTAGGTTCCGGCACATCAGACTTCGGCAATAGTACAGAGAAGAACAAAATTATCACTTACAATAAGTTAAATGTTACCAGTGATGACTATTTTGTGGATTTCAATAATGATAATCGTCCTGATCTGGTAATTGGCAGAATCCCTGCCCAGTCAGAAAGCATGATGGCTAAATATCTGCAGAGAATCCGCGATTATTATGAGGAAATGGAAAGCGGCTGGTGGCAGAATAAAGTTCTGTTCATTGCTGATGATGAAAATAAATCTGGTGGACTGGAAGGTACATCTCCCACTTCCGGAATGAATCATACCCTCAGACTAGAGGATACTATGGTTGCTCTGGAAGGCAGGCTGATCGAAAAAGTCTATGGACTGGAATATCCCTTTGACGCCTATCAGAGCAAGCCGGAAGCTACTTCGGATATTATTGAATATATCAATGACGGTGTTTTAATTTCCTATTACATAGGACATGGTGCCTGGGACAATCTGGGCGATGAAGATTATTTCTCTTTAGGTGACATCCAATTGCTGCAGAACTACCAGCATCTCACACATTTTATCGCTGCTTCCTGTAATGTGGGTGAATTTGACCAGGTGGGAAATGATTGTATGGCAGAAGTGATTATTTTTGCCGATGACGGTGGCGCTATCAGCTCTATTGCCGCCTCGGAATCATCAGGCCCCACCGCAAATTATCAGTTAATGAAAGCATATTTAAATGCTTTAAGCAATTTGGGATACAGTACCGGAAAAGCTTTGCAATATGCCAAAAATAATTCTCCGGCAGCTATCTCAAACAGCAATAAATATAATATCTTAGGTGATCCGCTGATCTTCCTGCCACTACCTTACATAATCGGTAATATCTCCGGCTTGCCAGACTCACTTCAGCACCGCGATACCGTTTCTTATACCGGTGATTTTGGCGATACTAGATTAAATTCTACTGGCGAAACTCTGGTGCTTGACAGTCCCCAGCTTATCCACTATTACAATTTTATTCCTCCGGATACGACAAATTTCTATGAAGTAGATTATCTGGGGAAAGCCAATACGGTCTTCCGCGGTGAAGTGGATATAGCCGCTGGTTTATACAGCACTACTTTGATTGTACCTGACGATGCCATTGCCGGTGAAAAGGGTGAAATTATCACGCTCTCGAACAATGAGGACGGACGCTGGCTGAATACACTTAAGGATATCAAATATGCCGAATCATCTCTCAATATTGCTAACGACGATGCTCCCCAGATAACTATTTATCTGGATTCACGCAATTTCCGCAGCGGGGACACTGTCTCTGGTGCTCCTCTCATTATTGCCGAAATCAGCGATGCAAACGGTATTAATGTCTCCGGCAGTCCCGGTAAAAGCATTTTAGTACTAATTGATGACAGCGAAAATCCCGATGACCTGATCGATGTCACCTCCGGCTTCCTTTACGACTCCGATTCCTATACTCAGGGAACTTTGAACTGGCAGCTTGAACAGCTCACTAACGGATATCATAATATCAAACTGATTGTCTATGATAATTTTGGCAGTCCGTCAGTAGCATCCACAGAATTTAGCGTTGCCGCTATTAATAGTATTTCTATCAGTGATTTGCTGGCTTACCCCAATCCCATGTCAACTTCAGGATATTTCACCTTTGTACTCACTGAATCCGCCCAGGTAAGTATCTCTATCTACACGATTTCCGGTAAAAAACTGCAAACTCTGCATTACAGTGCGGATACAGGCTACAATCAGGTTGCCTGGGATTGCCACGACGCCGATGGTGACCGGCTGGCTAATAATAACTACTTTTACAAAGTGAAAGCCAGGGGTAATATCTCAGATAAATCCGCTGAAGCTCTCGGTAAGTTAATTATTTTAAATTAACTGCCGGTTAGAAAGAGCACTAAAGAGTGTTATGGAACTTAGCAAAATTGTTGAAGAGCAGAAACTGCCTGACTGGATAAAGCTTGCTCAGGGCAGATGTCTATACCATTTACGGAATGAGGTGGATTCCCAGGACATTAGCCAGAGTGTTATTATTGAGCTGCTCCTGAACCTTGCCAAAATAAAGGTTCCCGAAGCCTGGATCATTTCTGTGGCACGCAATAAATGCTATGACTTTATGCGACGCAATGCTGCCTACAGCAGTATGCTGAGTAAACTGGAAATTGAATCGAAGCTGGCTTCCAGCATTAAACTGCAGAATCTCACTGATAATGATAAAATTTCCCTCGAAAAACTGATCACCGGGATTCCTCATGATCAAATTACCAGCAAAGACCTGGATATGTTTATGGAATACATCAATTGCGGCTCAGATCTGAATGCTCTGCAAAAGATTTTTCCGCTTAAACCGGAAACACTCAGAAAACGGATATATACAATTAAGCGGGATATCACTGCCTGGATTAACCGGCAGAGGGGCGTTACCTGCGGTAAGAAACTTATTGTTGGTGAACATTTGCATCGTAATATCCTGCACTTTACCAGTAAATTCAAGGAATGCCTTCTGTCTCGTAATTGGCAGCCGATCAGAAAGTATCTGGCTCCCGATATAGAAATCCCCGAAGATTTCTCTATCCCAGTCTATGAAACTCAGAAATTCGACGTTATATATAAACAAAATGATGAATTCCTGATCAAGGTAATATATTTCAGTAAAGATATAAAAGCCAGTGGGTACAGCTTCATTATCAAAATTGTCAAACCCCATGGCATTCAAGTGATCAGGTTTCCCCAGCCGGTTAGCAAAATTATCAGCACACCCTATAAAGACCTGCCTCAGGAAATTCGCGATGCCGTGAAACCCTTACCAAATGGCACTCTTAAACTCGCTCAAAAAGATCTGTTAGCGCTTTTTAAAAAATACAATATTAAGCCTAAAGTGCTTTTCTCCGCAAATAAATCACAGAATGAATCATAAAATATACATCCCGATCTCTGAAAATGCCTGCCTCGCCAATACTGCTCTCATCCTGCCAGTATATAACAGTGCCCGGCATCTACCCATCCTGATCCCCCAATTATTAGAAATCGTGCCTCCTCATCAGATCATTGCCGTAAATGACGGCTCGCAGGATGATTCTGCCAATATTTGCCGCAATCTGCAGGTTAACCTGCTAAATTTTGATCACAACCAGGGAAAAGGTGCTGCTCTGCTCGCCGGAATGAAACACGCTCAAAAATTGGGCTTTTTATTCGCCTTTACTCTCGATAGCGATGAGCAGCATAATCCCCGCCATATTCCCCAGTTTCTTTCATCACAAAATTCTATTGCTGCCGGTATTGTGCTCGGAAAACGCAAGTTTGATTCCTCGCTCATGCCCTGGCAGCGCATCTGCTCAAATAAACTCACCAGCTTCCTGGTCTCAATAGCGATCAGAAAAAAAATCTCTGACTCTCAGTGCGGCTACAGACTCTACTATTTAGAACCCATAATGCAGCTAAATCTCAAAACCAAACGCTATCAGTTTGAAACTGAAATCCTCCTTAAAATGGCTGATCTCAGCTACAGAATCGCTGAAACTGATGTCGATACTGTCTATGGAAATGAAACCAGCCATATTAATCACCTCAGAGATATCACAAACTTTGTTAAAATATTAGGTGCCCACTGGTTTAAAAATTAAGTATAATTGTTTAATAACCCAATTTAGCCTTATATTATAATTCAGTGACTAAGCAGATTCTCGGGTTATTTTACTTACGCTGATTCTTACTTCTAATTTCTTTCTGCTCTTTCCAATTTTCCCAGATTTTCACCTAATTTCTGACTTTTTTACCCCCGCTTTCCGTACAAATCGCTTATCTCCCGAAATATCAATATCTTGCCATCAAGAAGATATGCAGCATCACAACTCAACCCAATCTAACAAAAAAATGTCAGATTGGGTTGAGTTGTGGCACCGTAGATTTACTTTAGGGTTTGCCGGGTAGAAAAATGGAGGGTGGGTAAAGGAGAGTGAAGGATTATGGAAAAAAAGAGAAGTGGTAGTTAGCGACTTTGAAATGGGTTTGGTAATTGATAAAAATAAGGTAAAAATAAGGATATTTGAATATGAGGAAAAAAAACTATATTGACCTGCCAGCAGGAAAAAATCCTAATGCTTTGTTCTCAAAACCGTAATAGTTATGTAAAAAATATCCTGAACAGGGAAGAATCAGGAGACGAAAAAAAGGAAAAGATATGGACAGATTTATAATTGAAGGTGGCAGTAAACTAAGTGGCGAGATAGCGGTAAGTGGAGCCAAGAATGCCACTTTGCCGGTGATGGCAGCCACGATTTTGGCAGCAGGTGAATTCAAGCTGGAAAATATACCCAATTTGATAGATATCAAATTAATGGGGCATCTGATCAGGATGCTGGGAGCTCGGGTAGAGCATGAAGAAGGCAGGATGTACATTGATACTACCAATCTTGATGGCTGGGAAGCGCCCTATGAATTGGTAAGCAAGATGCGGGCATCTATCTATGTATTAGGACCGTTGCTGGCAAGATTTGGCAAGGCAAAAGTATCTTTTCCGGGAGGCTGTGCAATTGGAACGCGTCCGGTTGATCTTCATTTGATGGCAATGGAGAAGCTGGGAGCAACAATAACGATTGAGCATGGCTATATAATTGCCGAATGTGAGAAACTGGTTGGTGCAGATATTACTTTTCGGAAGGTGAGTGTGGGAGCAACGGCAAATTCGCTGATGGCAGCCGTGCTGGCAGAAGGTGAAACAAATCTTTATAATTGTGCTATAGAACCGGAGATTCAGTCATTTGTGGAATTTCTGATACAGATGGGTGCTGATATAAAGGGTGTGGGAACGAGTCACCTTTGTATAAAAGGTGTGCCAAAGCTGAATTCTGTGAAAGCTGAGATGCTTTCAGACCGGATAGAAGCAGGCACTTTTCTGATTGCCGGAGCTATCACCAGAAGTGAGATCACAATCACTAACTGCGTGCCTAATCATCTGGGAGAGTTTTTTGATAAACTGAAGCTGGCTGGCTGTGGTTTTGATATAATGGGTAATATGATAACGATCAAACCGGGAGAAATCATTAATCCGGTGAATATAAAAACAGCTCCCTTTCCGGAATATCCTACGGATTTGCAGGCACAGTTTATGGCTTTAATGACCCTCAGCAGTGGTGAAAGTGTTATCGAAGAAGGGATTTTTCCTGATAGATTTACGCATGCTGCCGAATTGAACCGTCTGGATGCCAATATCAAAGTAGATGGCAATCTGGCGAGAGTGCGAGGTGTGAAACAGCTTTCCGGTGCTCCTGTGATGGCTACAGACCTGCGGGCAAGTGCTGCTTTGGTACTGGCTGGACTGGCAGCTCAGGGGACTACTGAAATTTCACGTATATACCATATAGATAGAGGTTATGAGAGCTTTGAGCATAAGCTGACCTCTCTAGGAGCAAATATCAAGAGGTTAAAAGGTTAAGCTGGACATCTGAATGCGAATAGCTGTTGCCTTGAGTGGTGGAATAGATAGCAGTGCTGCTGCCTGGCTGCTGCAGAAGCAGGGCTGGGATGTGACGGGAGTCACTATGCGTCACTTCACAGATTCTGAGCTGGGTTTTGCAGCCGGAGAAGGGATTGAAGCAGTGCTGGAGCAGGCAGCTAAAGTTTGCAAAGCTCTGCGGATTCCTCATGAAATTATCGATGTGCGTGATGAATTTTCGCAGACGGTGATCAGCAATTTTATCAGCGAATATCAATCCGGCAGAACGCCTAATCCCTGCACTTTATGCAACCGCGTGATCAAATGGGGAAAACTGCTGGAGAAAATAAATGAAATGGGCATAGAGCAGATGGCAACCGGGCACTATATCCGTCTGCAGCAAATTAAGGATAAATACCATCTTTTTAGATCAGCAGACAGTCGCAAAGACCAGTCCTATATGCTGTGGCAATTGCAGCAGCAGCAACTGGCAAAGACTATATTTCCTCTGGCAGAAATGACCAAAGCCGAGGCAAAGCAGATAATAATTGATAACAATATTCCCGTTTCGATACATAATGAGAGTCAGGAGATATGCTTTATCAAAGATCATTATGATGCGTTTCTTGAAGGGAAAATATCATTTGAGCCTGGTGATATAATATTATCGGATGGAGAGTTGATAGGCAGACATAATGGACTGCCTTTATATACAATCGGTCAGCGGAAAGGCTTGCACACGGGACTCAATGTACCACTTTTTGTGATCGGGCTGGATACTGCTACAAATCAATTAATAGTATCTTCAGATAAAGAAGGTCTGTTACGAGCAGAATTTGAGATCAATAAAGTGAATTGGATAGCAGATATCCCAGAAGATGCTTCCGGGCTAATGGTGCAGATCAGGTATAATAGTCCTGCGGTGGAAGTTGCAGAATTGAAGTGCCTGGGAGATGTTTTACTGGTTAAACTGCAAAAACCGGTAAGGGCTGTGACACCTGGTCAGTCAGCAGTATTTTATCGTAATGATGAATTGCTGGGTGGCGGTGTGATAGCCAGATAATAATTGGAGATGAATGAAGTGAAAAAGAAAATACATCTGGTGGTTGGAGCCAGACCAAATTTTATGAAAATGGCACCCTTATATCGTGAGTTCAGCAAGTATCCGGCAGAATTTGAGGTGAAGCTGATCCACACCGGACAGCATTATGATGAGCGGATGAGTGATTTCTTTTTTAATGATCTGGGTTTGCCTAAGCCGGACATATATCTGGGAGTGGGATCAGGGACGCATGGTGAGCAGACAGCGCGGATCATGGAGCGTTATGAACAGTCGCTGCTGGAAGATAAACCGGACATTGTGATCGTGGCAGGTGATGTGAATAGTACTGCTGCCTGTGCCATTGATGCTGTGAAACTGCATATTCCCGTGGCTCATCTGGAAGCCGGTCTGCGCTCCTGGGATAGAACCATGCCGGAAGAAATAAATCGACTGCTCACAGACAGTATTGCTGAATGGCTGTTGACCCCTTCAATTGATGCTAATATTAATCTGCAGAATGAAGGTATTCCGGCTGAGAAGATTCATCTGGTAGGCAATATCATGATAGACAGTCTTTGTGAATTTAAAGATAAAGCCAAAGCATCAGAGATATTGGAGCGATTGAAAATCAGGGCAGGCGAATATTGCCTGATCACTCTGCACCGACCTGGAAACGTGGATAATTTTGCTGGTTTAGATACCATTATATCGGCATTCAGCCAGATCGCAGAAAAGATCAAGCTGGTGTTTCCTATCCATCCGCGTACACGTAAACAGCTTACAGCATTTGGTTTGGATGATAAAGTGGCAGCGATCAAGAACCTGCTTCTGATCGAACCTGCGGGTTATTATGATTTTATTAAATTGCAAATGGAGTCCAGATTTATTATCACCGATAGCGGTGGTGTTCAGGAAGAATCCACCTGGTTCCAGATACCCTGCCTGACGCTGCGTCCTAATACGGAAAGACCCATCACAATCACAGAAGGAACAAATCAGCTAATAAAACTGGAAGCGAAGGATATAGTAACTGCTGCTGAAAAAATTCTGGCAGGAGAAACCAGGCAGGGGAAAATCCCAGATAACTGGGATGGCAAAACTGCTCAGCGGGTAGCGGCAATATTTAGAGACTGAATCAGGCATTCCTCCGAAATTAATTATTTTTTCTGCCAACAAGTCATACGTGCAGCGACGGTGTACTCACAGGTGCGGCGCAGATGACGACCATTATCAACCGAATTCTGATAATTTTAAATTATGAATTTTTAATGGGAGCGAGCTTTGCTCGCTAAGAAATAATATAAGGCTAGTGTGAATTTATGATAAATTAGTACCAAGCTGGAACTGAAGGTCTTCATTCAAAATTCAACACTCAAAATTGTTAACAGGTCGTAGTTCTCGCTCCACTTCCGGAGTACCGTTAGCGGCGCAAGTCCTACTTATCTGGTAAATGGTGTACTCACAGGTGCGGCGCAGATGACGACCATTATCAACCGAATTCTGATAATTTTAAATTATGAATTTTTAATGGGAGCGAACTTTACTCGCTAAGAAATAATATAAGGCTAGTGTGAATTTATGATAAATTAGTACCAAGCTGGAACTGAAGGTCTTCATTCAAAATTCAACACTCAAAATTGTTAACAGGTCGTAGTTCTCGCTCCACTTCCGGAGTTAATTATTTTTTCTGCCAACAAGTCATACGTGCAGCGTCGGTGTACTCACAGGTGCGGCGCAGATGACGACCATTATCAACCGAATTCTGATAATGTAAAATTATGAATTTTTAATGGGAGCGAGCTTTGCTCGCTAAGAAATAATATAAGGCTAGTGTGAATTTATGATAAATTAGTACCAAGCTGGAACTGAAGGTCTTCATTCAAAATCCAACACTCAAAATTGTTAACAGGTCGTAGTTCTCGCTCCACTTCCAAGTCATACGTGCAGCGTCGGTGTACTCACAGGTGCGGCGCAGATGACGACCATTATCAACCGAATTCAGTTAATTTTTAAATTATGAATATAACTATTTAAGATGCAAAACTTTTTTTACTTCTATTTCATTGTCGGAGCTTACGGTGAAGAAATATTCTCCTGTGGGCAGTTTGCTGCCCTGGTCATCGCAGCCGTCCCAGAAGACTACGTGTTTGCCGCCTTGCAGGTTAAAGGATTCATCCAGAGTGCGGAGCTTTTGACCTTTAATATTATATACTGCTATGGAAACCGGCATATCTTCTTTGAGCGTAAAACCGAGGCTCATTCCATTTGAGAAGGGACTTGGGTAGGGCTTTATGTCGCTGATGTTCCCTGCTGGAAATGTGGAAGTTGAAGAGGCAGATTGAGCTACTCCGCTGCGATATATCCGGCACTGCTGATACTCTGAGCCATCATATTCATTTATTATCACGATGCGTTCGGAATTTGAATAGAGAGTGAAGGCATAATAGCAGCCTGTGGAATATGAAAGCTCGTATTGTCCGGTAGAGATGTCACGCAGGAAGACATGGGTTTGATAATTACTTGTGTCATACCAGCTATAGAGCACTTCTATATTGTCATCTTCATCAAAATCATATCCAGCACCGATAATAGAGACATCAGCCTGGGGGAGAGTGAAAGTTTCCAGTAATTCCAGATTGCTGTCATATATTTTGCTTTGATAGCCGTCAGTAGTCACCAGCCAGGATTCCTGGGGATTTGCCTGCACATACATAGCTCTGCCGGGGTCGGTGATTGCCAGTTCCAGGGCAGAGAGAGAGCCAAGTGAAACAAGTATGAGCAAAATGAGATAAAGCTGTGTGTTATTCATCTTCAATTTCCCATTCAGTACCTTGAGGAGTGTCTTTCAGCTTGATTTTTATAGCTGCAAGGTCGTTTCGGATGCGGTCTGCCCATTGCCAGTTCTTGTCTTTTTTAAATTCCTGGCGGTAGCTGATGAGCATTTCTACCAGGCTGGCAGTTTTGGCAGAGAAATTGTCGACATCCGTGAGTTTTTCTTTTAGATTACGGAAGAAGCCCAGCACTTCGCCTAATTCCACCATTAATCTGGCATAAGCCATTCGTTCGCTAATGACAAGATTTTTATTTCGCACTTCTTTGGCAGCTTCAAAGACAATTGCCAGAGCACGGGCAGTATTAAAATCATCATCCATTACATTGATAAACTGTTGCCGGAGTTCCATTTGCAGAGCGGAGTATTGAGGCAGTTCGCTGAAATTAAGGTAGTCAATGTCTTTTAGAGAATGATAGAGGTTTTTCACTGCTGCCTGACTTTGGATGATAATCTCTTCATTGAAATCTATAGGGCTGCGGTAATGTTTGGAGAGAAAGAAATATCGAATAGCTTCAGCGGAATATTTTTGCAGAATATCGCGTGCCAGAAAGAAATTACCGGCACTCTTAGACATTTTTTCACCTTCAATATTCAGAAAGCCATTATGCAGCCAGTAATTAACATAGGGATGTCCGGCAATAGATTCACCCTGGGCGATCTCATTTTCGTGATGCGGAAAAACCAGGTCATTGCCCCCGCCGTGAATATCAAAGGTGTCACCCAGGAGGTCGCGGCTCATCACCACGCATTCTGTATGCCAGCCGGGGCGTCCTTTGCCCCAGGGGCTTTGCCAGGCAGGTTCACCGGGTTTGGCATTTTTCCAGAGTGTGAAATCAAAAGGTGAATTTTTCTGTTCATTTTCTTCTATTCTGGCACCTACTTTCAGGTCTTTAAGTTTTCTACCGCTCAATTTACCATAATTCTCAAATTTTTCCACTGCAAAATAGACATCTCCTGCGGATTCATAAGCTGCACCCATATCTTCCAGAGATTGGATAAATGCGATCATTTTTTCAATGTACTGCGTAGCTAAGGGTTGAAAGTCCGGCTTCTTAATATCCAGTTTATCCATATCTTCCAAAAAGGCAGAGATATATTTAGCAGTTACATCCTCAGTGGAGATGCCTTCTGCTATCGATTGAGCGATGATCTTGTCATCGATGTCAGTGATATTCTGCACATAAGTAACCTGAAAATCCTGGAATTCAAAATAGCGTCTGATCACATCAAATACCAGCAGGTTTCGGGCGTTGCCAATATGGAAATAGTTATAGACGGTGGGTCCGCAATCATACATTTTCACTTTCCCTGGTTCTACGGGGATAAATTCTTCTTTCTTACGCGTCATAGTATTGTAGATTTTCATACCCACTCCTTTTTTTAATATTTGAGAGAATCAAAAAGTAGAGAATGTATCTCTGGTCAAGTATAATATTAATCTGACATGCTCTGGGAATAAATCGCGAATGTAGCAGAGCTGAATTTACTGCCAATTGAAAAAACAGCATCAATAACACCTAATGATCTACGTGTGAGGTGGAATCAGAAGTTTACCTGCGTATCCAGGGCATTTAATTCAGACTTCAAAATTATTACTTAACCGCGGAACATACAGGAAATGTAATGTAAGATTTTTTAGCCGCGAACATACGCGAACAAACGCGAACTAATGTAATGTAATGTAAGATATTTAACCACGGAACACGCTGAATACACGGAATTTTTGGAGTACATTATCCGTGATAATGTGTCGAGCCGATAGGTGAGATAAGGTAATTAGACTTCAAAGCTACAGCAGAAATGTAATGTAAGATATTTACCACAGAGGCACAGAGGACGCAGAGAAATGTAATGTAAGATTTTTTTTAGCCGCGAACAAACGCGAACAAACGCGAACTAATGTAATGTAATGTAAGATTTTTTAGCATCGAACAAAACTAACAAGACGAACGGGAGTGTAATGTAAGATATTTACCACAGAGGCACAGAGGACGCAGAGGAATGTAATGTAAGATTTTTTTAGCCGCGAACAAACGCGAACTTTTTAAAGCAGCAAATAATTACTATTTATTATTGTGATTTATAGCTTTATCTTTTAGTTCGTATTGTTCGTTGTCTTGTTCGATGCTAAAACCTCTTCTTTTTTTTTAAGCAACCATCCTACGCATAAAGCTACAGCATGGCAGGCGGAATACACGGAAAATGTAACGTGAAGATTTTTTTGCATCGAGCAGATCAATAAAACAGAAACTATATATTCTGATACTAATTTAAGGCTTATTGTAAAATTGGGGTAAGTTTAATATCTTTGAGGTCAGGTGTTCTGATATTAAGATTATCAACCGCGAAAGCTGCGAAATTAGGCAAAAGGGGGATATAGTAGTGTTTTGATGTTTATTTATAAGTAAGAATACATTTTACTTGTCTATTTAATAATCATTTATTTATTTGGTAAATATCAGGAGATGATGTATGAAAGAAATTCTAAATGATATTCGATCTAAACTTTTAAAAGGTGATTTTAGTAATGAAGAGCAAGTGCGTTTTTCTCTGGTTGCCAGAATATTGCAGGCTGCGGGATGGGATATCTGGGATCCTAATGAAGTGTGTACTGAGTATGGGGTAAAGAAATTTCCTAAGAAAGACATTAGTAAAGAAGAAAGTGGGAGAGTAGATATCGCTTTATTTATCAATAATCATTCTGACCGGACTCCGGAAGTATTTATTGAGATCAAAGCTGTCGGGAAATTACAGGGTGATTATTCTACTTATGAGGAGCAGCTCCAGAGATACAATTATTATGATAGATCAGCTATCAGTATTTTGACTGATGGGATTGAATGGAAATTTTATCTGCCTTCCGCAGGAGGTTCTTTTGATCGGAGGCTGTTTAATGATTTTAATATGATAAAAGATTCTGAGGAATTTATCAGTCAGATATTGCAGGAAGTATTAGCGAAGGATAATTTTCGAAGAAAGGCTGTCCAGACCGGTGAAAGAATGCTGGAAGAAATGAGACTGATTAATATTATAGGGAAAGTAAAAGGCGAAGCAGAACAATTATCCAGGAAACTTGGTGATTCAAAATATGAAATTGCTCATAAAATTATAAAGAATAAACAAGGAAAAGATATTCCACTTTTAGATATAGAGAAATACTGGGATAGAAAAGCCGTAGGTGCAGAAACTACAGTTTTGACAGGCATAGAACCTGATCCAGAAACAAGAGAATCAATAGTTGAACAGGATAATTATGATCCCACGCGTAAAAAACCTAAAAGAGTTTTTATCATTGATAGATGGCATAATGTGAAATCCTGGAAAAAGATGTTTATTATGGTATGTGAAGAAATAATAAGACGCCATCCTGAAACTGAGTTGGCAGGATATGCAGAAAAGATATCGATTTGGAATAAAGGAAGTGAACACCTGCTTAGTAATGGGAAATATATCAATATCTGCCTACCTGCAAGTCGTCATTTGATATTAGCTAAGAAGGTATTGGCATCAGAAAACTATAATGTCAAAGAGAGTTTAAAGATCGAGGTTTAGATGAGGGAATTATCTGAAAGGGATATTTGCACTAAGTATATCACTCCTGAGCTAGTTGGGGCTGGCTGGGATATTCATACTCAAATTAGGGAAGAAGTTAATTTAATGAACGGCAGAATTATTGTACGGGGCAAGACAGTATTGCGAGGCAAGTCAAAGCGAGCAGATTATGTGCTATATTACAAGCAAAATATTCCGTTGGCAGTGAAAGAAGTTAAGGATAACAAGCATACAATAGGTGAAGGGATGCAGCAGTGGGATACGCAGAAATGCTGGAAGAAAAAAAAGAATTATTGCTTGATGAGGTAGAAGAAAGCTTAAAACAGGAAGTATCTGAAAGAGAGTTGTTTCATATTCGTTGGAGGTTGAGGTGAAAGAGAAGACGAAAATTCAATTATTTCAAGAGCAGAAAGTTAGAGTTCATTGGGATGAAGCTCAGGAGAAATGGTATTTTTCCATAATTGATGTGGTGGAAATTTTGACAGAAAGCCCAAGACCAAGGAAATATTGGAATGCTCTAAAAACCAAACTTCAGGAAGAGGGAAGTGAACTGTCCCAAAATGTGGGACAGTTGAAAATGCCAGCAACGGATGGAAGGATGAGAATGACTGATGTTGCTGATACTGAGCAGCTTTTGCGATTAATTCAAACTATTCCTTCACCAAAGGCAGAACCTTTTAAATTATGGCTGGCAAAGGTCGGTTATCAAAGAATAGAAGAAACCGAAGACCCCGAGCTTGCCTTTGATCGTGCCATGGCTACATATCTTAAGAAGGGATATTCCAGAGAATGGATTAATCAGCGTCTTAAAAGTATTGAAGTGAGAAAAGAACTGACAGATGAATGGCAGGATAGAGGA
The DNA here is from genome assembly GCA_021735645.1 of Candidatus Cloacimonadota bacterium. Classification (GTDB taxonomy): domain Bacteria; phylum Cloacimonadota; class Cloacimonadia; order Cloacimonadales; family TCS61; genus Stygibacter. The sequence continues at coordinate 516 of JAIPGP010000050.1, read as the reverse complement.
ATTGAAAAAGACATTGATTTCGCTATCCTGACTAATGAGATAACACAAGCCTGGTCAGATAAAACCGTGAAAGAATACAAAAGATTCAAGGGATTGAAAAAAGATAACCTGCGTGACAATATGTCTAATCTGGAACTGGTTCTTAATATGCTCGCCGAAGCATCTACAACTGAGATCTCAAAAGTTACAAAGCCCGAAGGTTTTGGTGAAAATAAGAAAGTTGCCCGTAAGGGTGGAAATGTTGCCAGGAAAGCAAGATTGGAAATTGAAAAGCAAACTGGTAAACCAGTTGTTTCAGCACAAAATACAAAATTAACTACTGGAAAATCAGAGCAGGATGAAATTGATATTGAATCGTAATGCTTATTATGTCTATAATTATAAATGACTATCCGTATAGCTCCGCATAAGTAATTCCGCAAGAATTTGTACAAGCCGTAATTACTCTGTCTAATAACTCATTCTCATGAAATCTCCTATTCAACCTGTAGCAGAATTCATCAAGATATGACTGAA
>JAIPGP010000049.1 GCA_021735645.1 Candidatus Cloacimonadota bacterium | reverse complement strand
TGGTTCTGGCTTGTCCAGGTTAGGATTTCACAAATAGCACCAAGTTTCTGGCACAGAATAAGATAGAAAATGATAATAAATATAAAAAATATTCACTGATCATTTTCTAACTTATCTGCACTCAGAACCTTAGCACTCTATGCAAAAGCCTACTGTATAAAATGGGTTAAAAATCACAGATATTTATGAGGTAATGCTTATGATCAATTCAGATAAGATAGGCGGGATGTAACCCAAAAACCACTAATGATTACAAATCAGGAGGCGGCGTTGAACAGAGCTGACTTGAGATGGGATATATTGATTTACCAGCACTATCAAGTATTCTACCCTACAGCAGGAAAAAAAGTCAGAATTTTTCATTGACGTAGAATTGGGTGCTGAAATTTATATTATCCATCAGAAATGGAGGTATTAGAATGGCAGATGTATATGTATATGATAAAAAGAAGTTCTGTGTTCCTGTAACTAAGGCAGAGCCTTTGGAATCGATTCAGTTCATAATTGATGATTTCATGAAAAAGGGCGTGACATTCTGTATTGATGGTGAAGGTGAGAGCTGGGAAATCTGGCGTGAAGTAGAAGAAGAAGACAGCGATAAGATCAAAAAATCAGGATCACCTGAAAATCCTGAATACCTTTATGTGAAAGGCAAGAAAGTAGAGAAGTACGAAAAGCTTTAAAGTCGCTAAGCCCGCAAAAAATAAATTGCCCCGCAAAAAGCGGGGCATTTATTCTATTAAACCAGTACGAAATATTTATTTAGGTAATTCGCAGGTTTTTAGGTCGGTCTCATCATTTTCCTGATGAATAGTTATCCATTTTTCTGCTGACCAGGCAGCGATTGCTCCATCGGAAGCAGCGGTTATCACCTGTCGTAATTTTTTACTGACAATATCTCCAGCTGCGAAAATTCCGGGAATATTAGTCTGCATACTGTCATCCACCAGTGCAAAGCCCTGCTTATCGAGTTCCACGCGGGATTCTATCAGTTCGTTATTAGGCAATATTCCTACATAAACAAAGATGCCATCTACAGCCAGATCAAAGTGTTTTTCTTCTTTCTTATTGTAAACAGTGATTGATTCCACAAAATCTTTACCGGATACTTCTTGAATCTCGGAATTCCAGACAAATTCGATTTTCGGATTCTCAAAAGCCCTGTCCTGAATGATCTGCACAGCCCGTAATTCATTGCGACGATGTATAATATACACTTTTTTCACAAAGCGGGTGAGGAACATGGCTTCTTCAATGGCAGAATCGCCACCGCCAACTACTGCCACCACTTTATCCCGATAAAAAAAGCCGTCACAGGTAGCACAATACGAAACTCCTTTGCCATAAAATTTGTCTTCACCGGGTACGTTGAGTTTGCGGGGATGGGCACCAGTAGCAATGATCAGTGTTTTGGCATGATAAATCTTTTTATCAGTTTCTATGATCTTGCAAAGTCCCTGCATGCCTACTCCCTTTACTTCTTCTTCACAGATTTCCGTACCAAATTTATCGGCATGTTTTTTCATCTCGTCCATTAATTCAATTCCGCTCAGAGTTTTATGAAACCCGGGATAATTCTCCACTTCCTGAGTCACTGTGATTTGTCCACCTAAAACGCCTTTCTCAAAAACGATTGGCTTCAAGCCGCCTCGAGCAGCATAAATAGCAGCGCTCATTCCCGCGGGTCCTGAGCCGATAATCGCTATGTCATATTTAATTACTTCTTTCATATTTCACTCCATATCTTATAATTTAAATTGTTTAGGTAATAAATCTGCCAAATTCAGGTTTTCTTCTCCATTCTGCCAGACAATGCTTACTTCCAGCTCAGGATTGAATTCTGCCAGCACTTGACGGCAGGCTCCGCAGGGATAGAACGGTATTTCTGTATCTGTATAGATCACGATTGCCTGCGGATTCTGATAGCCGGCAGTCACTGCATTAAACAGTGCTATCCGTTCGGCGCAGACGGTGAGTCCGTAAGACGCATTTTCCACATTGCAGCCCGTGAATATTTCTCCGCTACCAGTGATAATAGCTGCTCCCACTTTGAAGCCGGAGTAAGGAGCATAAGCATTTTGGGCAGCTTTTGCTGCGGCAGCTATCAATTTCTTATTCTTTTCCATATTAACCTCTTGCTATATATTAACGTAAAAACAGGATTTTGCTAATACTGGAAAATTCTGAACTTTTTACCTGAACAAAATAGATACCCGCAGCAAACTTGATATCCGGCTGCCAGCTAATTGTCTGATTACCTGCTGCCAGCATCTGGTCGAGTATTTCCATCTTTTTCCTGCCCCTGATATCATATAAATCCACCTGCACATTTCCATCTACGGGTAGATAAAAACTAAGCTGCAAAGGCTGACGGGAAGCATTAAAAATATAGGGATTAGGATATGACTTCATGCTGGCAGAAGGTATTTCATCTTCTATCAACTCAGTGACGAATCCTGTCTGCTGAACTGTGAAATTATCAATAAAGACGCCGATATCTTCCATAGTGGCATATTCGCTGAAATTCTCTATTACCTCAGAATAATTGAAATCAAACACAAGCTGATAGTTTTCTCCAGCATAAGGTGCGGAAGCCAGAACATTATCCAAAGCAAACTGATAATAAACCCACTCAGATTCAAGATAAACCTCTGGAAATGGTCTGCCGGTATCTGTATTAAGCGCTCCACCGGAGCCCAGAAACACGATCACTTCTTCCAGATCATCAGTTATTAATTTCAAAAAGAAACCATCTTCGCCATACATCGGCATTTTGGAGCGATACCAGAAAGCAACTTCCGTGCCCGGTGCCCAGGTAAGCAGAGGCGTATTCAAGAGATAATTTCTCGGCTCAGCAGGACGGCAGGACAGAGAATTACTCCCTTCATAGGCATAAGTGGTCACAGTCTGCCATTCTTCATCTCCGTTCCAGTTATTACCTGCCTCAAAACCTTCCCACAATTGCAGATTTCCATTACCCAGATAAAAAGCAAAACTATCCTGCCAGGTCTTACCGCCTGACCATTGTACAAAAAATTCTATCCAGGCAGTTGTATAAAAATCTGCCGGTAAATCCGGGCTTAGTTCCAGACTGACGCTGGCAGCGATCTCTTCTCCAGCTTCCATATTCTCAATATCCAGTAGCAGCGATGATGGATTAAAATTAAGGATACCCTCAGCATCTCCGCTAAATGTGAGTTGCAACAATTCAATATTATCCAGAGCTACCTGATTCATAAAAGTGAAATCTACAGGAATAGAAGCACCTGCTAAAAAATCATCTTCCTGCCAGTCCACAGTCTGCAAATATACTGAGGCACTATGCACCGGCAAAGTAACTCCTGCAGAAGTGATCACATTGTTTTGCGCATCAAGCAGTTCCAGCTCAATAGTGACCATTGTATCGTGCATCAGGTTATACTCAGCAGCCAGGAAAATACCCACAGAATCAAGCAATAGTGAATCTCCGGCTGGCACTGTATAATATGTTTCCGCATCATAATCCAGGTCAATTTGCTCGGGCTGCACATTTGCCAGCACCCTGAAATTTATCTCTTCTGTACTGGGATTTATCACCTGCAAATCCAGTTCATATTCAGTTTCCGGCATGATGTTTTCCGGGGCTGCATAAATATTCAATACGGGCTGCTCCAGCACATCATTCATCGTAAGCGTATAGAGTCTGTAACCTTTGGCAAATATATAATAGTTTTCTTCTATTCCCTGATTCCAGGGCAGCACAGCCAGTCCATTACTGCCTGTCTGCCAGTATTCTCCACTATAGGTGATCACTGCACCAGGAACTGGCACATTTTCGCTGTTTACCACTTGAATATAAAGGTCAGTTTCCGTATGATTTGCGTTCACTTCCAGTTCCGGGGGATTATCAGTAAATAGCAATGCCGCTGCATCACCGCATAAATTTAATTCATAACCTACCCATTTATAGATGGAAGTTCCCTGAAAATAAGGAATAAAGGCGAGTTTCTGCAATGCCTGCACTGCGCCCAGCTCCATTGTATTAGTTTCACCCTCAAATAAAATCCGGAAATACTCATTCTGATAAAACTCCGAAAAACCAAACTGCGGTGCCGAGGGCGAACCCCAGCCATAAGACGAATTTCCCACATATCCCAGAAAATTACGCCCCGCTTCCCGTACAAATTCTTCGCCTATTGATTCGTTATCAAAAGAATTTGACCAGCAGCCAATTGAATAAAACATTCCGCCCCAGTCATTTGTGAGATCAGGGATATTATAACTATAAATATGTCCGTAATCTTCCAGACTGAGCACATTTATCCAGGCATGTCCGGTGTGCTGCACTATATTTTGCCCTGCAGACAGCATGGCAAAAGCATTTTCCTCATTATTTTCTGTTCCATAGAGAAAGTCTATTTCATAATTATCCGGAAAATAATTATCATATATGTACTGCTGACACTGCTCACTGGCTGAGCCATCCCAAAGCTCCATACTAAGTCCGCCTGCCCGGTTATAATCATCTATTTGTCCTCTTTCATACTGCAAAAGTTTACTGATATAAGAGGCTAATTCACCTGCCGTATTTGCCGGTATTCTGCCTACAAATACTTCCGGATAATAGTCCACTTCGTCTTCATCTTCGCCATAAAGCGTGTCTGCATCGGCATTCCAGTTACCGTCCAGGCAACTGTAATACATATCACATGCCAGATCATTTTCACCGGCATGAGAGCCGTACGCGCAATCAAAAGCAAAGGCGTTTCTTGCCGGTATATGCTGATGATCCGCTGCTAATGTCACATAATCTATGCCATAGGTTTGCTGCATATCACTGATACAGGCACGGATTTTTGCTGCCAGGTCTTCACCTTCATAAACTGCAGATATCTCGCCGGTGGTTCTGAAATACACCTCATAGCCCTGTCCGGAACGCCAATCCAAAAGTGGCTGCAGCGAGTTCTGAAACATCATGGGTGCTATTGCCAGATAGCCGGCATTCTCCCGCGTGGCTCCACTTTCCAGCCCTAAACCTGCCAGCACTTTTGCCACTGCCAGATTGTTAACATGCTGTGGTAATTCCCCGGGGGTAGTCTCAATATTCAGGTAAAAAGCAGTTGGTATAACTGCTGTTTTACTTTCCGGCTCATATTGCAGAGCATTAATTGTCACGCTAAGTATATTATGTTCCCCGCAAAAGCCTTGATTAAAGCTGCTCAACCAGGATTCAGGGTATGATTTCAGGTTGTAATACTGCGGCAGAGGCTCAATAAATCCGCCGGATCTCTGCGAATAGGCTACAGCTTCCTGCACCGGCAGCAGCGGTTTTGGTAATTGCTGTCTCATTATATCCACTGGTACCACTTCCACAGATTTCACTTCTCTGCCAGCTTCTATTTGAATAAATGTACCCAGTTGAGGAATTGCCGGGGCACCTTTTTTCTGCTGATAAATTGTCATTTCCCCGTTCTGGAAAACACTGTAACCCTGCTCAATATTCAATTCCAGAGCCAGATTTTCTACTCGCTGTTCCAGAGCTATCAAGGGTAAACACCCTATCAGAACTAATGCAATAATCATCTTTTTCATAATAATACCTACCATAAATAATCTAACAGGTTTTCAAAATCATGTCCCAGAAAACTACTCACTATCAGATCACACATACTGAGGTCCTGATTCCCGGATGATGGGTTTTGGTAGCCAATGCAGTTCATATTCGCTTTTTTCGCCGCTGTTACTCCATTATAAGAATCTTCTATCACCATGCAATTCTGCGGCACAGTGCTTAATAATGTAGCTGTGCGAAGATAAATATCAGGATAGGGCTTGCCGTTTGGCACTTCATCACCACTTACTAGAAGATCAAAATACCCGCCGATATCCAGCTTTTCCACTACCAGCTTTATCATTGCCATAGGCGATGAGGAAGCAATAGCAATTTTCATACTCCGCTCATTTATATAATCCAAAAGATCTATCAAACCGGCTGTGGCAGTAAGTTCTATAGCCGAAAAATGCTCCATTATCGCTTTCTCACCCAAATTCATCAATTCGTCCAAGCTTTGTGAAAGCTGAAATGTCTCTCGTATCTCTGTCCACATCAGACGACTGCTCAAGCCCACAAAACTATCGTAATCTACTGCTTCCAGATCGATGCCTAATTCGGCAAATAACTTCTGATTGGCTATATAATGTTCCCTCTCGGAATCAATGATCACGCCATCCATATCAAATATCACTGTTTCTATCATGGAGTAACCGTCATATATTCATGTGCTGTCTCCAGAGCTGACATGATCTTGATCTGCTGGGGACATTTAGTTTCACAGATACCGCATTTCACGCATTTATCAGCTTGATTCTCCTTATTGATAAAGGGATAACATCTGATACCCCAATCCTGATCATCAAAGATATTTGCCGTATTATAAAAATGAAATATTCCCGGAATAGCTACTCCCTGAGGGCAGGGCATACAATAATTGCAGGCAGTGCAGGGTACTTTTATCCGTCTGTTATATGCTTCTTCCAGCATAATCACCAGTTTTTCTTCGTCTTTACTCAATTCAAGTTTACTCTCTGAGGCAATAGCTACATTTTCCTTCACCTGATCCAGATCGCTCATCCCGCTCAACAGTATATCTATCCCTGCCTGCTGCCAGACCCAGCGCAAACTGAGACTCACCTGACTCCCTTGATAACCAGAACTTTTGATCACTTCGGCAATTTCCTGAGGCGGCTGTTTTGCCAAAAGTCCTCCCCGCAGGGGTTCCATGCAGATCACTCCTGTCCCGCGGGATATTGCCAGATCAACTCCTCTTTCTCCCGCCTGAAATTTCCTATCCAGATAATTGTATTGTAACTGGCAAAATTCCCAGTCATAAGAAGTGATTATTTCTTCAAATACATTATAACTGTCATGAAAACTAAAACCGATGTGTTTGATTAATCCTGATTTCTTTTTTACTGTCAGCCACTCTAAAACCCCGTTATTTTTTAAATTCTCCCAGTTCCTGGCATTGAGGGCATGTAGAAGATAAAAATCTATCCGGTCTGTTTGAAGTTTCTGCAATTGCTCCAGCAGATATTTATCCAGATCTGCTGGCTCTTTTATATTCCAGCTGGGCAGTTTGCTGGCAAGATACATTTTATCTCTATCTATATGCTCCCAGAGTGTCCCGGTAAAATTCTCGCTTTCTCCTCTATGATAAGGATATGCCGTATCAAGGTAATTAACTCCCTTATCAACTGCATATTCCACCATCTCCAGACTCTTAACCACATCTATTTTTCCCACATCCTTCTCGATTACGGGAAGACGCATTAAACCAAATCCCAGCACTGATACCTTTTCACCGGTATTACCCAATTCTCTATAATTCATAATCTCTCCTTCATATTCATTTTTATTAATTGTCTAAAACTCTCTCAATTGTCCGCAAATATGTCCAGTATTTTATTTTTAAACTGGCAATCCTTCGGGCAGAGACTGTTCAACTTCCACTATCTGAAACCTTGCGAATGGGCTTTAGTCCTTCGCAATGGTTGTCCTGAGACAAGAGAATATAAGGTGAGAAGGAATAGTGGATGTGGACACATTTTACCCGGGTAGTTGAAATACAACAACCTGGGTCTATCAGGCTTTGCCATAGTTATTCCCTTCAGGGAAAATGTCAATTCCATACTGGCATCTCCCTGAAATTTCTCCAGTTTGTTGTTTTCATCTTCACCCTGAAAGGGTGTAACTACGGCAAAGCCTGATAGCCATGGGTGAAACCCATGGATTCAAAATCATATGAAGTCCCCACCTCTTCCCGCTTTCGGCAACGCCGAAAGCGGGAAGAGGTGGAGTTATTATGCGGTCATTTTTCCATGGGTTTTACCCATGGCTATTATAAGTACAACCCTTTCAGGGTAAAGAATAATATCAAAAGATAATAACCTGTAAATATATACTAATATGCGTGTTATGTGTTGTTATAAAAAAAACAGGGGATGTCTATTTTCTTGTTATAACCTATAAATCTTGTCCTCAGAGTTCATTCTGTCTATATTGTCTATTCTATCCACAGTCACCTAAAACCGGAAGTATATCAACAAATTGATATACTTCATCTATCTATTATAAGTGTTTAAGCTTAAAAAATACCCCACCAGCAAAAACTCTTGCTTCGTCTATTTTTTCTTCTTTTCTTTCTTGATCACACTCCCGATGATCACATCTGCTATAGCTTCCGGTGAATCTGATTCCCGCAGAATTTTCAGCTTAGCTTCTGATAAAATTATATTCTTAGATAAATAAGAAATACTGAATAAATGCTGGTAATCATTATGCAGAAGCAGCATAAAATAAAGTTTCACCGGCTTGTTATCTACCGCATCAAACTCTATGTCGTCCTTGCTTCTGCCAAAGATCACTGAGGGTTTCTTGATCTTGCTGGGATGAAAATGACGGGCATGCAATAATGCCACGCCATTGCCTACTGCCGTAGATACCAGCTCCTCTCGAGCTACCACTACCTGATACAGCCAGCGGTGATCCCGCACTATACCCAGCTCTTTGGCTTTCTTGCTCATCTCAGCTATCGCTTCATATTTGTTGTCTGCCTCAAAATCAAGAAAAATATACTCAGGCTTGTAATAGTCATTAAAATGTGAAATTGACCGTTGCAGCGATAATTTCTTTACCTCTTCTTCATTTAAACTTGCTAACCATTCGTCCAGCTCTGCTTTATCCAGTTTTATTGTATTACCACTCGTCACTGTCTCTAATATTTTAGAATTGATCATCTCCCGGATCACAGAGATCGTTACTTTTAATTGGGCGGCTGCCTGTTTCATTGTTAGTAGCTTACGCGCCATACATTCTCCTTATATTATTATCCCTGCAATTTTGTACTTTTTAGACATATCCTGTCAAGTAATACTAATCACTACTTAATCTTTTTTTTATATTTGCCTATTTTATCCATGAATCTCATTCATTTACCGATGTCTCTATCAACCCCTTTTCAACACTTTTCTCCCCAAATCTCAAACCTGTCCAAGCCTCTCTCACTGCCTGTTTCAGCAACTCTGCCAGCTATCAGCCAGCATCAAAGTCCGGGAACTGCAGGTTTTCTTTATTGGTATTCCGGGGTTTGCAGCAGGGGAGGGCAAGGAGAAAACGAGTGTAATTCTGGGTGAAATTAAAAGCGGTTGACGGGGAAGGGTGTTCAAGTTTTTGTGCTGGGAGTATTTTAGAAATTGGAGAATGTAATGATAAAGCGATTTGTGGCTTATTATAAACCTCATCGGGGTTTATTTATCCTGGATATGAGTGTGGCTGTGCTCTCGGCTGTTCTTTCCATCTTTTTCCCTATCCTCACTCGGGCATTGCTGAAGATTTATGTGCCTGATAAAGATGTCCGCATGATCGTGATCGCTTTGATGGCTATGCTGCTGATTTTCATGTTACGGGCTGTATTCAATTATATCCGTATCCGCTGGGGACATATTCTGGGAGTGCGCATGGAATATGATATGCGGTCTGATATTTTCCGGCATATTCAAAAGCTGTCATTCACCTATTTTGATAATACCAAGACGGGGCATATAATGTCACGCATTTCTAATGACCTGAACATGATAGCTGAAGTGGCTCATCATGCCCCTGAGGACCTGCTGATCTCGGTGCTGATCATTATTGGCTCGTTTCTGGCGATGTTCCAATTCAATTCTACGCTGGCACTGTTTGCTCTGATCCCGGTACCGCTGCTGCTTTTCTGGGGGCTTACTTACGGCAGAAAGATGAAAAGCGGATTCCGGATGGTGCGGAAACGGATTGCAGACATCAATTCCAGTGTGGAAAACTCGGTGCAGGGTATCCGTGTGGTGAAATCATACGCCAATGAAGATGTGGAAATGGATAAATTCGCCACCGTAAATGATAATTTTCGCATCGCCAAGGAGATCATGTATAAACTAATGGCAATTTTCCATGGCGGCATGTCTTTTCTCACAGATTTCTATTATTTATTTGTAATTGGTGCCGGCTGCCTGCTGCTTTTTCAGGATAAACTGGATGTGGCTGACCTGCTGGCATTTACGCTGTATATAAATTTTATTCTGAATCCTATTAACCGGCTGATAAATTTTGTGGAACAGTTCCAGCAGGGTTCAGCAGCATTTGAACGCTTTATTGAGATCATGGACATAGAGCCGGAAATAAGCGATAAACCAAATGCTATTTCCTTGAAAAATATCCGGGGCGAAGTTAACCTGGAGCATCTTTCATTTAGATATCATGAGAGCACAGAATGGATATTAAATGATGTTAATTTGAAAATTCCGGCTGGGAAAACTATTGCTCTGGTCGGCGAATCAGGGGCTGGCAAGAGCACGCTGGTGTCTCTTATCCCGCGGTTTTATGAAATACAGCAGGGTGAGATCACGATTGACGGTGTGAATGTGATGGATATTCAGCAGCGGTCACTGCGGGAAAATATCGGGATTGTGCAGCAGAATATCTTCCTCTTTGATACCAGTATCCGCGAGAATATCCTCTATGGCAATCCGGCAGCCAGTGAAGAGGAACTTATTGATGCTGCCATAAAGGCGAATATTTTTGATTTCATAGATGCTTTACCGGATAAATTTGATACGCTGGTAGGTGAACGCGGAGTGAAGCTTTCCGGGGGACAGAAGCAGCGGATTTCCATTGCCCGGGCTTTTTTGAAGAATCCGCCTATCCTCATCTTTGATGAAGCTACATCGTCTTTGGACTCCGAATCTGAAGAACATATCCAGAATGCCATGGAAGAACTGGCAAAAGATAGAACTACTATCATTATTGCTCACAGATTAAGCACTGTCCGCAATGCTGACCAGATCTATGTACTCAAAATGGGCAGCCTCATAGAGTCCGGCACACACCAGGAATTGATGGAGCAGAAAAATTATTACCACAGTCTTTATACGCGGAATTTGTTTTGAAGAAAATATAGAACACGGATGGTACGGATTATTTGGAGTACATTATCCGTGATAATGTGTCGAGCCGATAGGTGAGATAAAGCAATTAGACTAAAAAGGTACAGTAAAAATGTAATGTAAGAATTTTTTAGCCGCGAACAAGCGCGAACAAAGGCACTGAAATACGCGGAAGAATGATTTTTTTTGCAGTGATTAGTGATTTGTGAATAGTGAATGGGAATGTAATATAATGTAAGATTATTTACCACAGAGTCACAGAGAACACTGAGGAATGTAATGTAAGAATATATTAACTGCTAAAGGCACTGAAATACGCGGAAGAATGATTTTTTTTGCAGTGATTTGTGATTTGTGAATAGTGAATGGGATGCAATATAATGTAAGATTATTTACCACAGAGACACAGAGAACACTGAGGAATGTAATGTAAGAATATATTAACCGCGAAAGGAAGATGGTGTGCTGTTTTATCCTGCGTACCCAGATCATCTTGATCTGCATTACATTGCATTTAATTAAAGAATCAAAACTTATTATTTAGGTTTGCAGTGTATATTTTCCTTGCAGAAAAAAGTATAGTTTCAATATTCGAACAAAATTGAGAATGCATTATTATGGGGGATGGATGAGAGGTAGAAGATATTTAGTAATTATTTTATTTATTATTTGTATGGTCAACTCTATGTCAGGTCAGGGATTGAATCAGCTTTCTATTGTGGGTAAGGCTACTCGTCCCTCAGGTGAGATCGTGCCCGGTGATAAACTGGATGCTAATAAGAATCAGGCAGCATTGATTTCATTTATTACTGATCTGGATGTTGATATGGATTTTAAACCCTGGAACGGGGCAGTGGGTGAGATCACTAATCCGGCAATGGGTAGATGGAACGTGTATGTGTCACCTGGTGAACGGGCTATTGATGTGCATGCGGAAGGGTTTAAGCCTTTAAAAGTAGTGCTTTCTTCTTTTGGCATAAATAGCGTGAAATCCGGGGATGTGTATCATCTGGAGATAACTGGGGAAAAGAAAGCAGAGCAAATTCCGGTCATGATCAGCAGTAATCAATCTGGAGCAGATGTTTATATTGATGGCGAATTCGTGGGTACTACGCAGAATAAGATGCTGACTGTGAGCGTGAATCAGGGGGAGCGTGAGATCAAAATTACCAAGGATGGCTTTGCTTCACAGTCTATAACGGAAGATGTGTCAGTGACGAATAACTCCTTCAATTTTAATCTGGAACCTGCTTATAAGGCTGTAGTGAAGATAACTTCAGAACCTGAGGGAGCAACTGTTACTATTGACAGTAATATGAATCTGGGAGTAACCCCAGTGCAGAGTTTTTATGATGCTGGAACATACCCAGTCAGGATTGAAAAAGAAAACTATGACACTATTGATGAGCAAATCACGATAATAGAACCTGAAACTGTAAAGCATTATATAATGACTGATATCAGGGCAACCTTGACGGTGAAAACGCATGCAAAAGCTACCGTAAAATTCAATGGTAAAGATTATATAGGTGGGATTGATAAACTTGTAATGCTGCCACAAACCGTGAACTTTAAGATTGAGCAGGAATTCTGCGAAACAATTGAAGAGACATATACTTTGAAGAAGGGCGAGAACAAGGTTTTTGAGCTATATCCAGAAAATATATCTGCGACTTTAACAATTATTACAGCACCAGAAGCCACAGTGATATTCAATGGCAAAGATTATATAGGTGGGATTGATAAACTTGTAATGTTGCCGCAAACCGTAAATTTTAAAATTGAGCAGAAATTTTGCGAAACCATTGATGAAACATATACTATGAAGAAGGGAGAGAAGAAAGTATTTGAACTCTATCCTGAAAATATTTTGGCATCTATAACAATTATTACAGCACCAGAAGCCATAGTGACATACAGTGGTAAAGAATATAAGGGTGGAATTGATAAACTCGAAATGATGCCTCAAACCATAAGCTTCAAAATTGAACAGGAATTCTGCGACACTATAGAAGAAACCTATATATTGAAGAAGAGTGAGGAGAAGACTTTTGAATTATATCCTGAAAATGTTATGGCATCCTTAACAATAAATACATCTCCACAGTCAACTGTTATACTAAATGGGCAGAGCTATGAGGGAGGAATTGATGAACTTGTAATGCCACCGCAAACGATAAGTTTTAAGATTGAGCAGGAGTTCTGCGAAACTATTAAAGAGACATATGTTTTGGAGAAAGGTGAGAAAAAAGTATTTGAATTGTTTCCAGAAGATATTGGTGCAATTTTATCAGTAATGACCTATGCTAATGCTACAGTGAAATTTAATGGGGAAAGTTTTATAGGGGGGGGGCTATAATATAAAACTTGCACCTCAAATATTGGAAATTGAAGTAACTATGCCTAAAGCAAAGACAATGAAGCGTATAGTTCCTTTAAAGCCCAAAGCTGAAGTGCAAATTGATATGTATCCGGAAGTGCAAACTGGGACAATACAGGTGATGTGTATTCCTACAAATGCAAAGATAGAATTGAAAGGCGATGCTGGTGAGTATTATACAGCAATCGGTAGGAAAACTTTTTTGGATGTACCTATTGGAGAATATCAGCTATTTGTTAGTGCAGAGGGATGTAAAACATATAAAGATGATTTCAAATTGTCTGTAGATGAAACAGAACTAAAGCAAATACCTTTAGAAGAAGGTAGTGACCTCCCTAAAAACATGTTGTTTGTTGAAGGTGGGACGTTTCTGATGGGTGATGCAAGTGGCAGTTATAAAGAAGAACCAGTTCATGCTGTATCAATAAATAGTTTCTATATTGGTAAGTATGAAGTAACGCAGAGTGAATATAAAGCAATTATGAATAATTGTCCTGCCTCCAAGAAAGGTGGTAAAGGTGACAATTACCCAGTTTATAATGTTAGTTGGTATGATGCGGTCGAATATTGTAATAAGCTGAGTGAAAAAGAAGGTCTCGAGAAGTGCTATTCTGGTACAGGAAATTGCATTGAGTGTGATTTTAGAGCAAATGGTTATCGATTACCTACGGAGGCGGAATGGGAATTTGCAGCAAAGGGAGGTAATGAAAGCGATGGATATGAATATGCTGGGAGTAATACTTGTTATGAAGTAAGTTGGGATATGACAAATTCTGGAAAGAAAGTACTTGAAAGTACTTGGCAGCAGAAGAGAGTAATAGCGAACCGTAATCGAACCCATTCAATTGGGCAAAAACTTGCTAATGAACTGGATATATTTGATATGTCTGGCAATGTTTCTGAATGGTGTTGGGACAGGTATGGAGAATATGACAGCAGTTTGCAGAATAATCCAAAAGGTACATTATCGGCATCTTACCGCGTGTATCGTGGTGGTAGCTATCTTTTCAATAGCAATTTTTGTCGGACAAATTATCGTTCAGGAACCTTGCCTCGCAATGGTCAATCGGAATTAGGTTTTCGCCTTGCCTGCAGTTCTAAACAATCCAATATACAAAAATTGTTGATAACTGAAACTTTAGAAGATCAGAGTAGTAATATTATTAATAAGACAGGAACTCTCAAAATTAGATCTATTCCATTAGAAATAGATATAATAATAAACCTGTTGGATGTTGATAATACAAAAGAAAAAGATGAATGGCTGTTAGAGTCTGTGCCTATAGGAGAATACAAAGTCATATTTTCAAAGAATAATGATAAACTTGAATATCAGATTGAAATATTAGATAACGAAACTTCTTACTTATTGGTAAATATGTCAGCTAATAGAGTAGAAGTAATTAAGGAAGAGATTGCAGAATCAAAGGAAATTGAGTCTTCTATTTATGCAATAACAGGAGAAATATCAAAAGGGATGATATTTATTGAAGGAAGTACTTTCCAAATGGGAAGTACAGATGGAGATGATGATGAAAAACCAGTTCATAGTATGACTGTGAGTGATTTCTATTTGGGTAAATATGAAGTTACAAATGGTATATATGAAGCTGTAATGGGGAATATCCCGATTACGCCTTTAAAATTGGAAGCAGGTGATAATTTACCAGTTACTGGAGTTAGCTGGTATGATGTAGTAGAATTTTGCAACAGACTTAGTGAAATATTGGGATTACAGAAGTGCTATTCAGGATCTGCTGATAATATTAAATGCGATTTCAATGCTAATGGTTACCGCATGCCAACGGAAGCAGAATGGGAGTATGCAGCGAAGGGAGGCAATAAAAGCAAGGGGTATAAGTATGCTGGTAGTAATAATATTGATGAAGTGAATTTTTCAATTTATTCTGGGTTTCAAGATGTTTATTTTGATTATGGTAAAAAGGCTAATGAGCTAGGTATATGTTATATGAGTGGTAACGTAGCAGAATGGTGCTGGGATTGGTATGGAGATTATAATAGTAGCGCAAAGGTTGGCCAAAGTGGACCTGAATCTGGTTTTGACCGTGTGACTCGAGGAGGTTACATTAACCAAGGTTGTCGATCAACAGATCGTTATAGGGTTCCCCCTGGCCACGAAATGTTTGATTTGGGTTTTCGTCTTGCTCGTAGTTCAAAAGAAATGTATCCAGAAGTGCAGAAAGGAACAATTCAGGTGATGTGTTTTCCCAAAGATGCAAAGATTGAATTGAAATACTATGCCGGGAAGTATTATTCTGCAACTGGTAGTGAGACCTTTATTGACGTTCCAGTGGGTATTTATAAACTGACAGTTGGTGCTGACGGTTATAAAACATATAGTGAGGATTTTCGTTTAATACCTGGCAATACAGTCGTTAAACAAATTACAATGGAAGAAGGGAGAGATATTCCCGAAGGAATGGTATTCGTGGAAGGAGGTATATTCCAGATGGGTTCAATTGATGGCGAAGATGACGAGAAGCAGGTACATAGTGTGTCCGTGAGTGATTTTTGTATTGGCAGGTATGAGGTGACGGAGGAGGAATATGCTACAATGATGGGAAACAGTTGGGTCGGTGATATTGCACCTGTAAGTCTTGTAAGCTGGTATAATGCAGTGGAATTCTGCAATAAACTGAGTGATAAGGATGGACTTCAACGCTGTTATTCGGGTTCTGGAGAAAATATTAAATGTGATTTCAATGCAAATGGTTACCGGTTGCCTACAGAGGCGGAATGGGAGTATGCTGCTCGAGGTGGAAATGAAAGTAAGAGTTTTAAATATGCCGGCAGCAATGATATTGAAAGTGTAGCTTGGTATTATGATAATTCAGGAAGTGAACCACATCCAGCAGGTTATAAGCAGGCTAATGAATTGGGTATATATGATATGAGTGGCAATGTGTCGGAGTGGTGTAATGATTGGTATGGCAGCTATAGCTATAGTGTACAGACTAATCCGCGAGGTCAGAACTCGGGCTATCTCCGGGTGTACCGGGGGGGCAGTTGGTACAGGGGAACCAGATATTGCAGTACTGCTAATCGTGACAACGACACGCCAGACAGTAGCTATAAATTTCTTGGCTTTCGTCTTGCTCGTAGTTCTAAATAGAATCAGGATTTACTGGATTTGGGATATTTTATGGATTATTTTATTTTGTCAGAGTCGTGATTAAGCAGAGTTACACCGCCGGTATATTCACAGGTGGGGCGAGGATGCGGGAATGTAAGATTATTTACCACAGAGGCACAGAGAACACTGAGGAATGTAATGTAAGAATTTTTTAGCCGCGAACAAACGCGAACAAGCGCGAACAAAGGCACTGAAATACGCGGAAGAATGATTTTTTTGCAGTTATTAGTGATTTGTGAATAGTGAATGGGAATGTAATATAATGTAAGATTATTTACATACTTCGCAGAGGCTACGAGATGGCAGGTAGAGAGGGTGGGGAGGTGAGATTGTATCCAGAGCATCCTTGCTCTGGGATGCAGAATTATATATTTTTCTTGCAGGATAATGTTGCTATATAAATAATCGGAATAGTAGCTGATAGATGGTTTGAATAGCTATAGGGAGTTTGAGAGTAGAAGTTTATATATTAAATAGATGAGGGTAAAAATATGGATGAGTTAACGCAAATAACATATTGGCTGGAACTGGCAGAATACGATTTGGAGACAGCTAAAGCAATGCTGAAAACAGATAGATTATTGTACGTCGGTTTCATGTGCCATCAGACTATTGAAAAAGCCTTAAAGGGCTATTATGTTTTTGTGGTGAAGGAACCTCCTGTTTTTACTCACCGACTTACTTTCTTTACTGAAAAGACCGGATTAGAAGATAAGCTGACAGAGTTGCAAAAGGATTTTATTGATGAATTAGAACCGCTGAATATTGAAGCAAGGTATCCAACCTATAAAGAGAAATTACTAAAAAGTTTAACCAAAGAAAGATGTCATTTAATTATTGCAAAAACAGAGGAGTTTCTGGCATGGGTAAGAAAGAAGATGCAATAGAAATAGCTAAAAAATATGCAGAAGTATTAAAAAAGAGATTTCAGATTGAGTTAATGTATATCTTTGGTTCCTATATAACCGGCAATTACCGGGAGGAAAGTGATATTGATATTGCTGTAATTATTAAAGAGAAAGATTATGATTTTCTTTTGTATAGCAAGGAATTGTTCAGATTAAGGCGGGAAGTAGATCTTAGGATTGAGCCTGTGTTATTAGACAGTATCCACGATCTGGTGTTTTTGAAAGAGATAGCAAAAAGTGGGATACAGATTATATAGGGTGAGGGAGAATAGAACACGGATTAATGTAATGTAAGATATTTTAACCGCGAAAGCCGCGAAATGACGCGAAAATTAAAGAATTATTTTGATTTTACTCTCTTTTGTTTGCGGCTAAAAATAATATACTCCTCGTTTTCAGACATGGTTTTCTCTTATAATGTAATGTAAGATTTTTTTAACCACTGAACACACGGAACACACGGAAAAATCGCTATCGAGTTAAGATAATGTACTCATTAGATTGACTTGAGGGCTATTTGGGATTTTGGGTGGTGATAACGGTCGCCAGAAGTCTTGTCCTGGGTACAGTTCAAAACTCCTGCTTAGCTGGGGAAAAAGTACTTGCTGAAAAATGTATAAATATAATATTCGAACAAAATCAGGAAAAGTAAATTTGAATGGGGGATAAATGTTAAAGAGTAGATACTTAATTATTATAATTTTATTAGCTTTATTGATTATATCTTTGTCTGGTCAGGAACTAAATCAGCTATCGATTGTTGGTAAGGCTACTCGTCCAGCAGGTGAGATCGTACCCGGTGATAAACTGGATGCTAATAAAAACCAGGCAGCTTTGATCTCATTTATAACTGATCTGGATGTAGATATGGATTTTCGTCCCTGGAACGGGGTGGTGGGTGAGATCACTAATCCGGCAATGGGTAGATGGAATGTGTATGTGTCACCTGGTGAACGGGCTATTGATGTGCATGCAGAAGGGTTTGAGCCTTTGAAAGTAGTGCTTTCTTCGTTTGGGATAAACAGCCTGAAATCTGGAGATGTGTATCATCTGAAAATAACTGGGGAAAAGAAAGCTGAGCAAATACCGGTAATGATAAGCAGCAATCAATCTGGAGCAAAAGTAATTGTTGATGGGGATGAAATGGGCAGTACTGTCAATAAAATGCTGGCAATAAAACTTAATTCAGGTGAGCAAAGGATAAAGATACAAAAGGACGGATTTGCCAGTCAGGAAATAATCGAAAATGTATCACTAACAAACTATTCTTTTCATTTTGATTTAGTGCCAGCTATGCCGGCAGTAGTGAAGATAACTTCTGATCCTGAGGGAGCAAGCGTTACTATAGACGGTAATATGAAGTTGGGAATCACTCCGTTGCAGAATTTTTATGATGCAGGAACTTATGATATTCGGATAGAAAAAGAAAATTATGAAACTATTGATGATCAGATAACAATCACAGAACCAGAAACAGAAAAACAATATATTTTGACAGATATTAGAGCCAGCTTGACAGTGAAAACGAGTGCTGATGCAACTGTGAAAATTAATGATAAAGAATATAAAGGTGGAATTAAAGACCTTGTAATGCTTCCTCAAACCATTAGTTTCAAGATAGAACAGGAATATTGCGAGACTATAGAAGAAACTTATACATTGAAGAAAGGGGAGAAGAAGACATTCGAGCTTTATCCTGAGGATATTTCTGCAAGTTTGACAGTGAAAACGCATGCAAATGCGACAGTGAAATTTAATGGTGAGAGTTATAAGGGTGGATTTACTAATAAAAAGGTAGCTCCTCAAGTATTAAATATTACTGTGGAAATGCCCAAAGCGGAGTCATTAAATAGAGTGATTACTCTTAAACCAAAAGCGGATGAGACAATAGAGATGTATCCGGAAGTGCAATCTGGTACTATTCAGGTGATGTGTATTCCCACGGATGCAAAGATTGAATTAAAGGGTGATGCTGGTGAATTTTATACTGCTGTTGGCAGGAAGACTTTTACTGAGGTGCCAGTGGGTAGTTACGAACTGATAGTAAGTGCTGAGAGTCATAAAACCCATAAAGAGGATTTTAGTTTAGATGCTGATAATACAGTAGTAAAACAAATTACTTTGGAAGTAGGAAGTGATGCACCTGAAGGGATGGTTTTTGTGGAAGGCGGTACTTTTCAGATGGGTTCAAATGATGGAAATAAAGACGAGAAACCGGTTCACAGTGTGACCATCAAAGATTTTTATATAGGCAAAAACGAGGTAACACAGGGAGAATATCAGGCGGTGATGGGCAAGAATTGGTCTAGTTTTAAAAAATCAGGCAATGATGCTCCAGTTGAAAATGTAAGCTGGTATGACGCAGTACAATTTTGTAATTCATTAAGTGATAAAGAATGGTTGGATCGCTGTTATTCCGGTTCCGGAGATAATATAAAATGTAATTTTAATGCCAATGGCTACAGATTGCCAACCGAAGCAGAATGGGAATATGCTGCTAGAGGAGGCAATAAAAGCAAAGGATATAAGTATTCTGGCAGTAATGATATTGGCAATGTGGCATGGTATGGTGATAATTCGGGAAGTAAAACACATGCTGTTGGCAGTAAACAGGCTAATGAGCTGGAAATTTATGATATGAGTGGTAACGTTTGGGAGTGGTGCTGGGACTTATATGGAGATTATAGCATTCTTGAAGGGATTAATCCTAAGGGACCAACTTCGGGAACTTCACGCGTAAATCGGGGTGGTAGCTGGTCCAGTAGTGCAAGCTATTGTCGAGTAGATAGTCGTTCTGTCAGTAACCCTGGCGATAACTACCGCTATATGGGCTTCCGTTTAGTTCGCAGTTTAAAATAGGATCAGGATTAGGAAATTGTCTGAATCAGGATTATCGGATTTAAGATATTTTCAGGATTAAAAAAAAGTATTGATGGAAAATAATCATGTAAATTTCTTAAATATTTTAAATCCTGATTCGGAAAATTATAAATGAGAGGTAATATGAGGAAGTATTTTATAGTTTTTATGATGTTTTTTGTATTGCATTGCTTGGGGATGAGTCCTGCTGAGATCAAGAGTTGCGGTGAATATTATTATGGTGAGGTATTGAGCAGCGAGGGGGTTGAGGATTTATGTGAGGCAAAGGATAAAGCTCTATTGCGGTTATCGCAGAATATCAGTGTGATGGTATCTGGTGATTTTGAGAGTTCTAAAGTGGAGATTGATGGTGAATATTCTGAGAGTGTGGAAAAGATCATGCGGACATATTCGGGGATCACGCTGCGTAATCTGACGCCGGTGCAGTCACGGGAAGCAGAAGGCTGGCAGGTGCTTTGTTATCTGCATCAGGATTCGCTTGCCAGTATTTATAATGCGCGGAAGCAGACTATTATCTCTATATATGAGAAGGCAATTGAAAATGAGGAGAAACTGAATCTTTCTTCGGCATTGCAATGGTATTACTACAGCTTGATTTTGATGAATTCCATACCTTTGGAGCGGATAGAGTATCAGGGTGCAGATCTGCGTCTGGAAGCTGCTGACCGGATAAAGCAGATCATCGAAGATGTAAAATTTATTTATGAGCGGGAAAAGATGGTGCAGGATGATATCAGAGACGTATATTTACGGCTGGAGTATAAAGGAAAGCCGGTGAAGCTGCTGGAATTCAGTTATATGGTGAAAGGCGTACCTGAGGATGAAGTAGCCAGAGATGGTAGAGTTTGCTGCCGTTTGACGGGTGCGAGCATCACTTATGAGGAGCTGGAAATAGAAATACAATACCGATATGCTAAAAACCGGAAGCAGATGACAGAGATTGCCCAGTTGTGGGATGCGATAGTGAAGGCAGATTTTGAGAATGAGCGAAAAATAAGCTTGCAAGCCAGCCGGAAAAGTGAGTCTCAGATGAAGAAATATGCTATTGACCAGCAGCCGCAATATGAGAAGAAGGAAATGAAACTGCATTACAGCAATGATGATAATTGTGAAGTGGCAAAACAGATAGCAGGTTCTGTGTATGATTTCATCGCCAGTCTACAGGCTGGTAATCTGATAGAAACATATAAGGAAGATGATTTTCTGCGTGATAAGCTGAGTGATATGTGCAGCTATAATCAGGTGGAAGTGATCGACAGCGAGTATGAATATGCTTTGAACAAGACTTATGACGGTTGGGAAGTGCGTTCAATACCGGTATATTGCAATTATCCGTCCCTGCATCGTCGGGGTATGGAATACCTGGTGCTTGATTTCAATGAGCAGGCTATATTGCAGGATGTGAATTTTAGTGTGTTCTCCGGGTTATATGAAAATCATGTAGCAAAGTTCCGGAATGATGCTGCTGACGATGCCTATCGTCATCGTCAGGTACTGGTGAAGTTTCTGGAGAAATATCGATCGGCATATATGAACCGTGATATGGCTACCTTGAACCAGATATTTGCTGAAGAGGCAGTGATCATAGTGGGCAGAATGCTCAAAGAGGGAGATACTAAGCGTAATTATGAATATGGCAAAACGGAATTGCAGCCGGATATAGAATATCTGGAGATGACGAAGCAGCAATTTCTGGTACGTCAGGAGCAGATATTTGCGCAGCAGCAGGATATCTGTCTGGGATTCAGCAGTTGCGAATTTAATCAGAAAAATGGCGAGAAAGATGTATATGGCATATCCATGCGGCAGCAGTATTCTTCCACGGGCTATTCTGATGAAGGCTACCTGTTTCTGCTGATAGATTTCAAGGAAAGTGATCCCATGATCTATGTACGCAGCTGGCAGCCAGCGGAATGGACAGAAGATCAATTGATCAAGCTGTCTAATTATCGGGTGACTAATTGAAAAAAAGGATGTAATGTTATTTTGCTGTGATAAGTGATTTGTGAACAGTGAATGGGAATATAATGCGCATTTCAGGATTTTTCAAATTGAGAGGGTTGGAGTTAAGCAGACTTGCACCGCCAGCGGCACACGGATCACTTAGATGGGTTGATGTAAGAATATTCAGAGAGTGTGGGGAGGTGCATTGTATCCAGAGCATCTTGCTCTGGGTTTTTGGGGAATCCAAGACCAGGATGGTCTTGTTACAATGAGATCCAGACCAGGGATGGTCTGGGTACGCAAAGTTCGTAATCTCCGGTCCAGTTCTCGTCTTCTGTTTCTCGAATTTACAGTTTGTCTAATTTGAGTGAGTCCAAGACCAGGATGGTCGTGTTACAATGATATCCAGACCAGGGATGATCCGGGTACGCAAAGTTCGTAATCTCCGGTCAAGTTCTCGTTTTCCGTTTCTCGAATTTACAATTTGTCTAGTTAGAATGAGTCCAAGACCAGGATGGTCGTGTTACAATGAGATCCAGACCAGGGATGATCCGGGTACGCAAAGTTCGTAATCTCCTATCAAGTCTCGTCTTCCGTTTCTCGAATTTACAGTTTGTCTAATTTGAGTGAGTCCAAGACCAGGATGGTCTTGATACAATGGGGTAACTGGTAGTCGGGTGAATTTAGGGCGGTAACTTGATAATCTGGAATAAAACTTGCGTAAAGGAAAAGAAATAGAACGTAAAAGGACGCAAGATGAAGAAAAAGATAATATTCTGTTTACTATTATGTATGCTGTTTCTCTTGGGAGCAAATACTGTTAACAGTGTCACAACTGCTAATATTGAATGCGTAACAAATGGCAATGAGATAGAATTACAATTTACAGTGCCGGATTATGAAATTGAGAATCTGGAAGCCGAAGGTAATATTTATCAGCGGATAATCACAACCGGTGCAGGCGAATATGTGCAGCCTGGTTATCCTGATATTCCCTGTTTCAGTACGCTGGTAGCCGTGCCGGATATGGGAGAGGTTTGTATGGAGATTAATGGTGTAGAGCAGTCTATTATAGAGAATATCGCCATATATCCCAGACAGAGCCTGCAATCTGAAAGCCAGTCACCTATGCGGGCATTTGTGATAGATAATGATTTTTATGAGGGCAATACTATTTTTCCGGAGACGGCAGCCTGGTCAGGTGAGCCGGCTATTATGCGGGACTACAGATTAGTTCGGGTGACCTTTAATCCTTTTCAATATGATCCAGCCAGCCGGAATTTAATAGTTAACCAGCAAATCAATGTGCGGGTATATACCACGCAGCAGCAGGGTATTAATGAGATAACTCAGGTAAAAAAGCCCTCCAGAGCATTTGACAGGCTTTTCCGTAATACTGTAGTGAATTATGAAAGTGCCCATAGAGTAGAGGAATTCCAGCAACCCTGTATATTATATATCTATTATAACAACAACACAGTAGAAGGCTATTTGCAGTATCTGGTGGACTGGCGAAGAGAAAAGGGTTTTGAAGTTCACACGGCTTCTACGTCGGAAACCGGCAATTCTGCAGCTAATATCCAGAATTATATTGAGGATGCTTATGAAGAGTGGGATAATCCACCGGAATATATATGTCTGGTGGGAGATGGCAATGGCAGTTATAATATACCCTGTTTCTGGATAGATACAGGCGAGACGGATAATAATTTTGTGTTGCTGGAGGGCAGTGATATATTGCCGGATGCCTCAATCGGCAGGCTTCCCTTTAGCACTACTACAGAACTGGCAACTATTGTCACCAAGATCATTAATTATGAAAAAGACCCGTATATGGGCAATACGAACTGGTATAATAGGGCATTAATGGTGGGTGATCCTACCACTTCAGGAACTTCCTGTGTGGATACTAAACTGATAGTGGATGATATGATGTCTTACACAGCTCCCAACATTGATCCCATAAATGTATTCAGTGGCAATTATTCCTCTCAGATAGCGAGTAATATCAATCAGGGCTGTGTGTATTTCAATTATCGGGGACACGGCGATTTCAGTGGCTGGAGCACCTACGCAATTGATGGTCTTTCCAATGGCTGGATGCTGCCGGTGGTAGTGTTTCTCACCTGTGGCACCGGCTCTTATGCCAGCTATAGTGACTGCATGAGTGAGCGTTTTCTTAAAGTAGGTTCTACTTCCAATCCCAAAGGTGCAGTAGCAGCGATCAGCACCGCGACAAGTCTCACGCATACAACTTATAATAACTGCATTGATCTGGGTATCTGGACAGGTTTATTTGTGGATGAAAACTGGAATATGGGTATGGGACTGAGCCGGGGGAAACTTAATATGTACCTGAATTTCCCTACGAACCCGGCAAATTGTCAGCACCAGTTTATTTCCTGGAATAACTTGATGGGTGATCCGGCAATGGATGTATGGAGTGACGTACCGGTTCAGCTCAGTGCAGTCTGCCCAGAGCAGTTGAATCCTGGTATGGCAGAAGTGGAAGTTCAGGTATATGCCGGTGGAGATGCAGCAGCAGATGTGTGGGTGACAATATTAGATGAAGATAATAATTCAGTTTCTGCTAGATCAGAAGCATCAGGTTCTGCCTGGCTGTCATTGAGTGGCTTAGTTGCGGGTGATCTGAAGGTTACAGCGACCAAACATAATCATATTCCCTGGCAGGATGAACTGGAGCTTTCTAATAATAATGACTATATAGCAGCAGCTATTACGGTGATAGATGATGTAACCGGAAATGGAGA
The DNA here is from genome assembly GCA_021735645.1 of Candidatus Cloacimonadota bacterium. Lineage (GTDB taxonomy): Bacteria > Cloacimonadota > Cloacimonadia > Cloacimonadales > TCS61 > Stygibacter. Next base: position 3,354 of record JAIPGP010000049.1, on the reverse strand, counting down.
CGGCTATGCCAGTCCCGGAGAAGAAATCGAATTAGAGCTGACTCTGGCAAGTTTTTATAGTGAGAATCTAACGAATCTCACACTGACAGCAGAATCTGCTACACCGGGAGTGGAATTCAGTATTGAAAATCTCGATATAGCTTTAATAGAGGCAAATGGCGTTTATGTCTCAGAACCAAATCTCTGTCTGACACTTCCCGATAATATAACCGGTATAAATGATCTGATCATTGATGCGACTCTTTCAAGTTCAACAGAAATCTGGTCGTTCCGGTTCACAGAAACGGTATTTGCGCCCTGTCTGCTTCTGGACGAATATGAGCTGAGTATTAGTGGAAATTTTGATCCCGGGGAAGATACTGATCTGGTGGTATTTCTATTGAATGCAGGGCAGCAGACGGCATCAAATGTAAATCTGGAACTGGTAAGCAGTGATACCCGATTGAATGTTTCTGAGAGCACTGCCTTTTGTGGACAAATCCCCGAGGGCAGCAGTGGTAATAATAGTGCTAATCCTTTCCATATAATTGCCCAGTCAGAAATTATTCCCGGCACTCAAATAGAATTATCAGTGCATATCACAACTCCTGAGCTGGTACATCCTCCCATATCTTTCCTGCTGACTGTAGGAGAAGCGGGAGTGGGTGATCCTCTGGGTCCTGATGCTGGGGGTTACTACTGCTATGATATGTCAGATATCGGGTATATTGACTGCCCTGAATACAACTGGATAGAAATAGATCCTGATCATGGGGGACCCGGATCAACCTTGAATATGTATGATAATGGTAATACAGGTGACACAGATCAGGTTGACCTGCCCATAAATTTCAAATTTTATGGCATCAACTATGACGAATTATCTATCTGCTCAAATGGCTGGATATCTCCAGGTGATACTGATATTCGTGATTTCATGAACTGGTCAATACCGGGACCAGGTGGAGCATCTCCGCTGATAGCACCGTTCTGGGATGATTTGATGATATCATCTGGCAATGTCTGCTATTATCATGATCAGGAAAATCAAACATTTATTGTGGAATGGTCTCATCTCAGGATAGATTACAGCAATTCACTGGTTACTTTCCAGGCAATATTATATGATGCAGATTATTATCCTTCAGTCAGCGGCAACAGCAACCTGCTTTTCCAGTATGACACATTCCATAATGACGATTTAGGTTCTTATGGTGGATTTTATGTATATCACGGGCAATTTGCCACAATCGGTATCGAAGATCACACTACCACCCGAGGTCTGGAATATACATATAATAATACTTATCCGCTGCAGGCAGATCAATTGTCAGATGGTTCGGCAATATTCTTCACAAGTAGTCCTATACCGCATGAAGAAGCTTATCTGGTGCTTTATGAAGATAGCATCAACGATAGCGGTGAAGATGGGCAAATAGATTATGGTGAGACCGCTGAACTATTGATATCTCTCAGTAACATTGGTGAACAACCCGCAAGTAACGTAAGTGCTGTAGCCGTTCTCACGGATGAATATGTAACATTGACTTCCGCTACTATTACTTATCCCGATATTGCAGGTGGTGTATATTCCTACCCTGAAACCGGCTTTGAGATTGATGTGGGTAATGACTGCCCGAATGGACATCAGATAAACCTTGCAATTTCAATCAATTATAATGATATTACCAGAGAATTGATCCGTGCTTTTACTGTATATGCCCCTGACCTGGAATCCGGTTATGTGTTTATTATGAATGATGACAATAATAATCATATAGCAGACCCGGGAGAGACCTTTGATCTGGGAGTGTCGATAAACAATATTGGTGGATCAGCAGTATTTTATCCAGACATCACCATATTCTCCACGGACCCTGATCTACAGATTGAGCCAGCAATAAACCAGTTATATCAGATCAATGGCAGTGCTGAATCCTATCTGGTATTTCCAGCAGCTTTGGCTGAAGGTCTGGAACCCGGGCAGTATCTGGAATTTATGCTGAATATAGCGGGTGATCTGGATTATACCATAGACCTGCAATATAATCTTAGTGTAAGTCTGTGTTCAGAAGATTTTGAAACTGGTGATTATTCCCGCTTCCCCTGGGAAACCGGTGGGGCAGCAGATTTTGTTATTTCCACCATTTCGCATGCCGGATTATATGCTGCTGAAAGCGGTGATATAGATGACAATCAATTAACCTGGCTGGGCATAGACATCAGTAATCCTCAGCCAAATCAGGTTTCTTTCTGGATAAAGGTTTCCACAGAATCCGGCTGGGACTTCGTAAGATTTTTCATTGATGAGGCTTTGCAGGATAGCTGGAGCGGTCAAACCGGCTGGCTGAATCTGGAATATGACCTGGCAGCAGGTAATCATAGCCTGCGCTGGGAATATGAAAAGGATACTATGGTTTCCGGTGGCTCAGATTGTTTCTGGCTGGATGACATCAGTTTCCCAGCTGCTTTCGGTGATACTCCAGAGGCAATTTTGCTGGATACTGCGGAATTCAGCTTTGAATTATCTGATCTGGAATTTGGCTCTGCTACGCTAAGCCTGCTGAATATTTCCACCTCACTGGCACAATATGAAATCAGGATAGAAGCCGACGAACCGTCCTGGCTGACTGTGATTCCTGACGAAGGTTTTATTGTTCCTGGAGAAACTGCTGTGGTCAATATTAATTGTGAACCTCAGGCATTGGCAACTGGTGAATATTATGCCACTATCTGTATTTGCGATAATTTTGGGAATGACATGGCAATACCAGTTACGCTAAATTACACAAATAATTCTGCTAACGAACCTGAATTGCCGGCTGTTACTTCTTTTATGGGTAATTATCCTAATCCCTTTAATCCTACTACGGAATTTGCTTTCCAACTGGCTGAATCTCAGTATGTAAATCTGGATATCTATAACATCAAAGGACAAAAGGTTCGCAGCCTGGCAGCCCGGGAATATCCGGCTGGATATTATCAAATCACCTGGAACGGCAGAGATGATCAGGATAGAAAACTGGCTTCCGGTATTTATTTCTCCCGCTTCACCTGTCCTCAGGTAAGCAAATATCACAAAGTTCTACTTTTAAAATAAGAAAAAAATATCCTGGCTGGAACTACTCCCAGCCAGGATATTTTCATTTAGTCTTATCAAAGCAACCAGGTGAGTTGCTTTACGCATGGTTTGTTCCACCGGAGCAAAGCATAGGCAGCAACATAATGTCTTTACAGGTTAAACCCATATTATGCAGTAGTACCTTGCAACTAATATTCTGTCAATTTTTGGCAGAAATTTAATAATCTAAAGCTGGAATAAGCACTACCTCCTTAAGTCTTTCACCTGCTATGATGAGGGATTTACCAAGTTTC
>JAIPGP010000048.1 GCA_021735645.1 Candidatus Cloacimonadota bacterium | reverse complement strand
CTCTTCACCTCTTCACCTCTTCACCTCTTCACCTCTTCACCTCTTCACCTCTTCACCTCTCAGTCTTTCATTTCATTAACCACTAACAATTACCAAATAACTTCTCCCAATTATAAAATATTGACCAATTAGAGGCTGTCCATAAATTATCCGCTTATGAAAAAAGTAGTGATAACTGGAGCAAATGGATTTATTGGCAGCAGACTGGCTGCATATCTGCAGCAGAAAGGCTATGACGTGGTCTGCCTGGTTCGCCAGGGTAGTGACACCTCTCTGCTGAGCAATAGTTCCCAGATAAAATACATCGATTACCACACTCCAGACTCCTGGCAGGAGGCATTTGCCGGTTGCCAGATTCTTATCCATGCTGCGGCTCTTACGCGAGCCAGAAAATGGGCGGATTTTCAGAAAACCAATATTGATCTGGTAGAGCAGCTTATCTCTTTCACCAATACTCTGCCTGGATTTGAGCAGTTCATATTCCTCAGTTCGCAGGCAGCTTCAGGTCCTGCAAAATCAGGATTTGGCAAAACGGAATCTGATGACTGTTATCCCATATCGTCTTATGGCAAAAGCAAACTGGCAGCAGAGCAGATCATTCAGAAAAGTAGTATGCCCTGGACAATTTTCCGTCCAGTGAGTGTATTTGGACCAGGAGAGAAGGATTTTTATCAGTATTATAAGATGATCCAGAAAGGGATAGCTCCCTTGATCGGCATAAGTGATAAACATATCAGTCTGGTATATGTAGATGATCTTTGTGCAATGATAGAGCTGTCAATAGCAAAAGAATCAGCTTATAATCAGTGTTTCTTTGCCGCAGGAGTGGAATCTGTGAGCATGGCAGGCTTTGCCTATATTATTGCAGAAGCACTTGACAGAAAGATATTTGAGTTATCCATTGCTGTTCCGATACTCTATGTTGCTGCCTGCTTCAGCGAGATATTTGCCTTAGGCAGAAAAACCATTCCAGTATTTAACCGGAAGAAACTGCGGGAAATGAACCAGCGTTACTGGCTGGCAAGTCACCGGAAGGTTATTGAAATTCTAGGCTGGCAGCCGGATATGACGCTTGCCAGACAAATGCAAATCACTATCAAATGGTATAAAGAAAGGAAACTGCTTTAGTGAACCGTTATTATTATCTTATTATTATATTACTGTTGTCACATCTGGGTTTTGCCCAGTTGCCCGACAGCCTGCAGTCAGTTTCAGCTCTTGATTCGCTGCTGCTTACTGAAGCTCAGGCAATGGAAACACCCGCGGATACAACTAAATATGACCCCATTAAGCTTAGAAAGGATATTAATGCTTTTATTGATCAGGATCAGAACCAGCTTAATTCTGACTGGTTTCCCTGGTGGACTCTGACACAGAATAAGCACTATATCACGTTAAAAAATTCCTATCTGAATATCCGTAATAATGGTTTCAGGGTGTATTCACCGCAGATGCAGTCAATAAGACAGGTTCAAAGCAGAAGGACTTTCTATCAGCTTCATAACACAGGTCACAGCCTGAATCTGGAAAATGATTATTATCTGCTGCCGGTAACGCTGACAGATACAGAAGCCGGACTGGGTGATTATCGCAATATGCACGGCAATTTTACAATGCGTAAAGGGCATCTGCTGGGAATAGACAGTCTGGGAGTCTGCCTGAACGTAGCAGGCATAAATGGCTACTGGTTCGGTAATTATGATACAGCAGCCAATCTCCGGCTGCATGTCTTCCATAAATTTCACTCCGGAATTCTGGAATATACACATGCCACTTACAGTGAGGAATTCAGCAGTGCCATGCTGCTGGAAGAATCTGAGTCAGAGCTTGTATCCCGAGATTTATCAGAGAATATGCTGGTTTTTAAACATAAATTCCTGGATGCAGGGATTAAATTAGAATCTGGTAAAGTTGGGGGTGATGAGCGGAAGCAAATGAGTTTTCTGCTGCGCAAAACTGTAGATTCTGCTTTTCTGAATTATGATCTCAGTCTGGAATATATAAAAGAAACAGCCCATACAGACAGCAGCTGGCTGGCAGCAGGCGGCACCGCAGAAGGTAAATGGAAATTTGCGGAATACAATGCCGGATTTAATATTAGCGATAGAGACAATTATTTTTACGAAGCTTCTTTATTTACAGGACTGTATCGCGGAGCCGGCTTAATTGCCAAATCCTATAACTACAGCTTCACAGATAGTCTGCTGTTTGCCGCTCCCGGGAAAGAATCGCGGTCTGGTGCCGGTCTTGCCTGGCATAATGATAGGCTGAAACTTGATGTGATCTACGGCCAGAATGATGATGGTTTAAATGACGACTGGTTTCTAGAATCATACTTGAAGGCTTATATACCGTGGGGCAGCTTCACTCTGCTGCTTCGCAACTGGTCATTCTATTTCCTGAACCCGGAATTCCAGACTGTTAATGAAATTGAACTGGTTTATAATCTGGCATATCATAATAAAGTACGCTTTCAAGCCAGCAGCAGCTATTATACAGAGTATTATGATGCTGAGGAAAATTACATTCCGGCAGCTCATAATCTTGATATTCTGCTGGGTATAGGTATCAGCCGTAATTTTGAGATTCGAGCCGAAATGATCAATATGACAGATAATTTATATTTACTGGGTGAACCAGTTTCCGGTTTACATTACCTCTTTAATATTTACTGGTACTTTATTAATTAGGAATTTTGATTTTTGAATGTAATCCAGACCAGGGATGGTCTGGGTACGCACCACGACTCACGATTTTAATCAGGGCTGCTGAGGTCCAGATTCCTGCTTTTGAAACCGTATCCCATTACATCATGCACATCAGTGAGGATCATAAACGCATCAGGATCAATATCTTTCACCAGATCACGCATGACCGCTACCTGCCTCTTATTCATAACACAAAATATGATATGCTGCACATCTCCTGTATAAGCCCCGGTAGCATTCAGGTAAGTAACCCCGCGGTGAATATGTTGATAGATACCTTCTTTGATCTCTTCATACTTTTTGGATATCACATATACTCCCTTCACATAGGGCAAGCCTTCTGAGGCAAGATCGGTCATTTTAGCTGAAATAAACAGGTTTACATAACCCCAGATGATGATCTTAACATCTTTAAACACTAAACCTACTGTGAGTATTATAATTGTTTCCACCATCCAGTAACCCGTTCCGATAGATAAACCAGTATGCTTTTTGATCAATGCCACCGGAATATCCGTTCCTGCAGTAGAGCCTTTGAAGCGGAAAATTATCCCCAGTCCCAAACCCAGGATCACAGAGCCTGCTATAGCAGAAAGATAGATATCCGAGGGACCCAGTATTGCCATGATCCGTTCACCGTCATAGAGATAAGTATAAGCACTCAGATCTCTGATCAGACCAAATTTAAAGAGATTGGTAAAACTTACCAGATCAGTGAAAATAGAGACCATTATCATGCCGTAAATTGAGCGTCTGCCAAAGCGGGAGCCCATAAAGATAAAACTTATAATAAAGAGGGGTATATTAAATATCAGCATCGATATACCCATGGGAATATCAAATAAATGAAAAAGTATCTGAGATAAACCACCTACTCCGCCAGGTACAATTTTATAAGGTGCCAGAAACCAGGAATAGGCTATCCCCATGAGCAGTGAACCGCCCATGATACCTATCAGCTGAAATAAACTTCTTTTCCATTTCTTTGCCATACTACCTCCAGCGAAGCCAAGCAAAATTCAGTCTGTATTACGTCAAGGACTTCCCCCAAACCAGGCTGCTATTTAATCAGGACCATCCGCTTTATCTCTGATACTCCCTCAGCTTTTAACCGATAGAAATACACCCCTGCTGCAACGGGCTGCTGTTTATCATCAGTCCCATCCCAGACCATTAAATGTTCACCTTTCTCAAATTCACCTGTCGCCAGGATTTTCACCTGCTGACCTTTGATATTATAGACCTCCAGCTCAATACTGCTGTTATCCTGAAGACTGAAACAAATAGTGGTAGAAGGATTGAAAGGATTTGGATAATTTGCCAGCCGGGAAGAAGATTCAATCTCATCATTACTGACAGGCGAATTATACTCGATAAAAACACTGTTAGAGGCATGACTTTCATTTGATTGTGAATACACCGCAGTGATATAATATCCATAGCAAAGACTTTGAGGAATTGTGATCTGGTCAAGATAACTTGATTGACTGGTTGTATCCAGCAGCGTGTAAGCAGTAGAATTTATATTCCTGTAGATATTATAATACTGAAACATTCTACTGGAAGCATGCTGCCAGTTCAAGGTCACTTCATTTCCGGAAAGCATACCTGTCAGGTCTGAGGGAGCCTGCAATTGATACAGCATAAAATCAACCGTTGTGATTTGATATTCTTCCACGATTATATTATCATAAGCAATATATTCATAATCAGGATAAGAAGCAGTTACGGTGTAACATCCGATTGGGAACTGCTCCATATAATTAGCGGTTCCATTGTCATCCGGTTCCAGATATAGTTGATATTCTTCATTATAATTCTGGATAGTAATACATATCATCAGGGTATCAGCAACGGCTGGCTCAAGGATTATCTCTCCGCTAATAAAACCTGCCGGCAGTTCTTCGGGAACAATATCAACAACCGCTCCTTCAATAACGGTGAGACCATAAGGAATTTCATCCGGCAGCAGATACCAGCCGTTATATGACCCACTCCAGCCCAGGTTCAAGTGAAAATAGCCATCTGTATTATATCCATCAATAACAAAATTATGCCCGGAATCCCAGGCAGGTGTAACTGTTGCCAGATGCACCGGCAGAGCGTCCATAATATTCTGGGCAAGGTGCTCATAAAAATCCGGCATGGTATCATCAATCAATAGCACATTATCAAAATTGAACTTTTGATAGGCATCATAAGCCTGATCGACTCCAAAAGTTCCTGAGCCCTGCGAAGTGTAAACCTGCTGTGCTGCCACGCCACAGGCAAATACCAAAGCAGCTTTTGCTTCATTAGTTACTGGCAGATCATGAAGGTAATGATAAGCCAGACTGTCCAGAAGCTCATTCATCTGCGGGAAAGATAGAAAATCCTGCTCTAAATAGTCATCATCAATCCAATATTGCCTACCTGCATAATTATGATAATAATCATCATCATCATCAAAATGTACGGAATTAGTAGTACGGTGATAGTCCAATATCTGAGCCATGGCAATGGAAGGACAGCCGGCAATACTTCTCCCACCCGTTACAGGGTCCATTGGACAAAATCCATTATATGGTGCTGATTGACTCCAGGTTTCCAATAGCCAGCCGCCGGTGGGTGTACTGCCTTCGGGAGGCCATTGATCCGGACGATAGTTACCCGTATTACCTGCCAGTAATTCCTGCCATTCAGCCTGACGCTGAGCAAGCATGGTTTCCGGTAGAGCAGAAATATTCTCCAATCGCAAGCTCAGATCAGCTTTCAGCAAATCCAGCATAATATCACCACTTAGCTCATCATAAAACCTGCTGGTAAAAGAATATGCTATCACAGGAGGCAAATTGTCATCCGCAGAAGTTACTATATAACCCTGAGGAGATAGCTCAAAAACCACAAACAGCAATCTACCCTGCTCTATCACCTCACTTGCTGCACAAAGAGTAAACTCAGCATCTTTCCCAAGCTGCTCAAGTTTATTAAAAGCCACTCTCTCACAACTATCAATACTCACCTGTCCGGCAAAAACACTGCTGACCACCAAAATAATAACGAATAATATACTGCTTCTTAGTTTCATAGATCAACCTTCCTAAATATTTATAATCATCACAAAAGTCAACTTGCAGATGCCCCACTAGATAAGCAAGAAAAAACTTTAAGGGTTCCGAGTTCCGAGTCCCGAGTTCCGAGTCCCGCATTTCTGGTTACCTCTTTCATCTGATTTGCGGATCCGAATCACTATTCACAAATTAAAAGTGTCTAAATCAGATTAAAATTTTGCTGAAATGGGATTTTAGCTTAATTTATCATCATAGTGTATTGCTTAATAGCATATACATTAAATAAAAATGAGGGGATTTTGACTGTGCGATCAGATAAATTAAATAATTATCGGGAAAACTTCGCTCAAAAAGCAGTTGTTTTTTTTAAATATCCAGCAATTACCTATCAAAATTTAAAATATTAAAATCGGGAGAATTATGAAAGCAATGAAAAGGTTTTTTTTCTCATTTGTGTTTCTCTTCGGGCTGTGGCTGCTGCTGGCAGGGATTGATATTCAGGAGATTATCCTGGGTGCGGGAGTAGCACTCCTGATCAGTCTATTATTCAGCCGGCAACTTAGTCTGTATGGAGAATTTCGTTTCAGCCTGAAAGCACTATTATATAGTATCATCTATATATTTATCTTTCTGGCAGCCCTGATCAGGTCAAATCTGGATGTGGCTTTACGTGTGATCCAGCCAGTGATACCGATCAATCCGGGAATTGTGCATGTGAAAACACAACTGAAAAGCCCGTTGGCAAGGCTCATTCTGGCAAATTCTATTACACTGACCCCCGGCACATTAACTGTGGAGACATCTGGCGAAGATTTCTATATTCACTGGATAGATGTGCAGGCATCAGATGAGACGGGTGCCACGGAAGCAATAGTAAAAAACTTTGAGAAATACCTGGAGGTGATCTTTGGCTGAAATAATATATATGCTTGCGGGTCTAATTGCTCTGGCAGGGATAGTGATCGCTTTTATCCGCCTGGTGCTGGGACCTACTGCTGCGGATAGGACTGTGGCACTGGATGCCATGACCATTATTACAATTTCATTGATCACCTGGCTGGGTTATATGCAGGGCAGGAAAATCTATCTGGATGTAGCTATGGTCTATGCCTTGATCAGCTTTATAGGTGTAGTTGCAGTGGCAAGATATCTGGAAAGGGGGGTATAATGCAGATTGCTGGAGCAATAGTGAGTTTTTTTGGGGCAATATTCCTTTTCCTGGGAGCACTAGGTGTTCTGCGAATGCCTGATCTGTATAACAGGATGCAGGCAGGGACAAAAGCCACTACTCTGGGTTCTATTCTTTTTATGCTGGGACTGGGAATTGGCTATTATAATCAAATATGTATCTGCAAAATTATCCTGCTGCTATTATTTGTGATTTTCACAAATCCTATCTCTTCACATGCCCTGGCACGGGCAGGACACTATATAGGTATCCGCTTAACGAAAAAGACAGTGCTGGATACATTGCACGATGCTGAGCAGGAGGCTGAATTATGATCTTAGCTATAATAATAGTATTAGGCATATTGATGCTGTCTGCTGCAGTTCTGGCTTTATACCTGAAAGACCTGCTTTCAGCAATTATTGCAGCCGGAGCAATCAGTTTGATGGCAAGTGTGATCTATATAATACTGGCAGCACCTGATGTGGCAATGACTGAAGCAGCCATTGGTTCCGGGCTTACGACAATAGTCTTTTTATTTGCCTTAAGTCTGATAAGAAAAGAGCAGGAGGCAAAAAAATGATCAAGAGATTCTTTTCACTGTTTTTTGTCATTCTTCTGGCTCTGGTATTATTACCGCTGGTCACTGATATCAAACCTCTGGATAAATTAGGTGCTACTGCAGAGAAATATGCTAATGACGGGGCAAAAGAACTGGGTGCGGCTAATCTGGTTACCTCAGTAGTTGTCACATATCGTGGTCTGGATACTCTGGGAGAAGTTACGGTGTTATTTATCACAACTGCCGGAATAGGATTTCTGCTGCGAAAGCGGAAGAATACTACAAATAAGAAACGTCGGGCTTCAGAGATATTAAAAAGCGGAACTTCTTTTCTGCTGCCCTTGATCATACTCTTTGGCGTTTATATATTTACTCATGGTCATCTCACTCCTGGTGGAGGATTCCAGGGCGGTGTTGTGATTGCCTCTGCAATTGTTCTGCTGCTGCTGGCAGATACTTCCATGCAGCCAAATCATAATATATTGAACTGGCTGGAATCGCTTTCGGGAGCGTTCTATATCATATTGGGCATTCTGGGAATTGTTCTGGCTGGCGGTTTTCTGGATAACCGTTTCCTGCCTTTGGGAGAATTCGGGCGAATCTTCAGTGCTGGTGCTATACCGGTCATCTACTCATTGATCGGATTGAAAGTGGGAGCAGAACTGGTAGGTATCCTGAGTAAACTGGGAAGGGAGGAATAATGACGATTATAACTATCTTAGGCTTTCTGCTGGTGATTATTGGTTTATGGGGAATGCTTACCCGCAAGAACCTGATCCGGATGATCTTAGGTTTCTCTATTATGGACACCGGAATACATTTGATAATTGTTTCACTGGGCTATATAAAAGGGAGAACTGCTCCCATATTTAACAGTGAACTTTCAGTGGCTGGTGCTGCCGACAAGATTGTGGATCCCATTCCCTCTGCTCTAGTACTCACAGCAATTGTAATCGGGCTGGCTGTAACAGCTCTGATGCTGGTATATGCAGTGCAAATGCACCGTCAAAAGGGTTCTCTGGAAATCAGTGATTATGAGGAGTTGAAATGGTAAATCCTATATATATATTGGTCATTGCTCTGTTTACGGCTTTTCTATTACCCGTATTTGATAAAATGGGGCGTAAATACTCTTTGGGATTATTTTTCATTTCCCTGGCTGCGATTTTTGATATTACACTGCAATTAGCCTGGCAGTCGTATAATGGTGTACTGAAAGCAAATATCTTTACGGCTGGTTCTATACCACCCTTTTCCATTAATCTAAGGATTGGTGGCATAGAAACTTTTTTAATTACAACAATTAACTTCGGAGCGTTACTGGCGGCTATTTATCTTATACCCAAATTCAATGAGCAGAAAGTTTATGCCATGATGCTGTTTCTCACTTTGATAGCAGGTGTGAATGGTTTGATCTTAACTCGTGATATCTTTAATGTATTTGTCTGGCTGGAAATTACCTCAATTTCGCTGTATGCCCTCATAGGCATCCGGCAAAATCATAAATCTCTGGAAGCTGGCTTCAAATATATAATTGCCAGTGGCCTGGCTTCTGCTTTTCTGCTGCTTGGTATCATCTTTGTATATCGGCTAACCGGTAATCTCAATATTGATATGATAGCAGCATCTAATACTCTTCTGGTTACTAAAGGTGGACTCACGGCATTATTCCTGATCGTGATAGCATTTCTGATCGAGCTGAAACCCTTCCCTGCCAATGGCTGGGCACTGGACGTTTATCAGGCTGCAGAACCCGGAGTGAGTGCTATGGTCGCCAGTATTGTGGCAGCCGGATTTCTTTATGTATTTTATAAGCTGATCCCGCTACTGCCCATTTACTGGTTTGATATCCTGATCCTGATGGGAATGCTCACCTTTGTATTTTCCAATATCACAGCACTGAAACAGAAGAATGCACAAAGACTACTCGGTTATTCATCGATTGCACAAATGGGACTTCTGGTGGCTGTTTTACTTATAATTAAGAGATTTCCGCTGCATAATGACCTGCCGTATAACCTGATCTATATAGCAGGAGCCCTATTTCTTAATCATTTTCTGGCAAAGGCGGGTTTGTTCTGGCTGGCTGGGATAATTAAAAAAGATAAAATATCTGACTGGTCATTAAAGGGGAATCCTACTCTGGTAATCATTTTTGCCTTTTTTGTATTTGCTCTGGTGGGATTACCACCTTTCCCGGGATTCTGGGCAAAATGGGTATTGATCAATAGACTGGCTCAATATAATTTAATTGGCTGGATAATCCCTATAGTTATTGGCTCACTGCTGGAAGCTACATATCTGTTACGCTGGTTTGGCAGTGCAGTGAAACAGGAAGCGGCAGAACCGGTAAAATTGCCTTTGCATAAAATTATTCCTGCCTCTATTGCGGCTCTGGCACTGATCATGATCTACCCCGCCTTTGCCAATTCGCTGGTTAATACCCGCATTATCTTCCAGATTCCTCTGCTGGCACTGGCAATGATGGCAATCCTGAATTTCCTGCCCTTCCGGTTGCAGGGAATACTGATGATTGCAGCTCTTACATTTTTTGGCTGGTATATATTTCCTTTAGCCGAAGGTATCGTTAAAATATTTGAATTTATCTTTATTGGGGGTGGCATTGTAATCTCTATTGTCAGCCTGAATACTAATATAAAGCGGCAGGGCTATTATGAATTTCTGCTGATGCTTATCCTTTCTTTAGCATTTATTCCTCTGGCTAAGACCACGCTGGAATTCTTTCTTGTCTGGGAATACATGACTATTAGTTCCTGGCTGCTGGTTCTGAGAGGGAAAAACGGTGAAAAACCTGCCCTCATCTATATTCTCTTCTCACTTGCTGCAGCTCTGATGATACTGACTGGATTTGCCCTCAGCTTTGCCGAAACAGGTAGTACAAGTCTGCAGTACTTACGATTCCTCCGGCATTATGCTTTGCCGGTTTATATACTGCTGGCAGCAGGATTCCTGGTGAAAGCAGCAGCTGTGGGACTGCATATCTGGCTGCCTGGTGCTTATGCCGAAGCAGAAGACGAAATCTCGCCTGTGTTCTCCGGTATGATGAGCAAGATAGCCCTGTGGGGATTTATCATGCTGATGGGCATTATGGGAACCAGAGCCTTAGGGATATTTGAAATATCTAATTTGCTGGGCTGGATCGGTGTGATCACTGCTTTTGCCGGTGCTCTGATGGCTGTATTTCAGGAAGATATAAAATATCTGCTGGCATATTCCTCCATGAGCCAGCTGGGCTATATGATACTCTCTGTGGCAATGCTGAGTCATTTGGGTTGGACAACTGCCTTGTATATGTCCGTAACGCATTTATTCTTTAAGGGTATGCTGTTTATTGCCGTAGCAGGACTGGTTTCCAGGGTGGGAACTACCAAAATGTATGAAATGGGTGGGCTGATCAAGAAAATGCCGGTAACCTTTATCTCGGTACTGATAGCAATTATTGCTGTTTCAGGAGTGCCTCCCTTATCAGGATTTGGTGGTAAATGGCTCTTATACACGGCTTTACTGGAAAAGGGCTGGTTTTTACAGGCAGGTCTTTCCTTCTTTGCCGGAGCAATCGCTTTTCTCTATCTTTTCCGGCTCATACACACTATTTTCCTGGGGCAGTTAAAAGCCAAATACAGAGAAGTGAAAGAAGCTTCGCTCTGGTATCTTATTCCTCAGGTGATCTTTATCGGTGCTATTATGGCAGTTTCTACTTTCCCGAATCTTATTCTGAAACCCATAATGGCTGCTGTAGATACTCAATTTACATCTTCCATTAACTGGGAAGGTTATAAAGTGATAACCACTTTAGGCTACTGGAACGGTAATGCAGTGATGATTATCACAATGGGTGTATTCATGGTTCCACTTATCTGGCTGCTTTCACGGGTTCGTATGGTTCAGAAAGTGGAACAATTCAATATTGTCTATGCTGCTGAGCGTCCGGAAAGACCGGAAACAACTCATTTTGCCTATAATTTCTTCAGTCATTATCAGAAAGCAATGGGCTTCCTGGTAAACGGGCAGGTAAGCAATTTCTGGAACTCAGTCAGCGAATGGTTCCACTCAATCTCCAGCATGGTAAGGCATATCTATACAGGTAACAGCCAGACCTATGCTTTACACATAATTATCTATATTGTAATAGTTTATACTCTTCTGGGGGTGAATTAAAATGGAACACGGACTTTTTATCAGTATCATATATGCTTTTATTTCATTGAGTGTAGCCACTATCTGGGGACTGCTGCTGGGCGGTATTGCCCTGAAAGTGGTTGCCAGAGCACATGGACGTTTTGGACCTCCAGTCTGGCAGCCGATCATAGATATCATCAAAAATAATGCCCGCAGAACTTCAATCAGTCATGGCATTATGTATTTTCTGGGTCCGGTTTTCCGGATTGCCGGCGGAATGGGTACTTTTCTTTTTATCCCTTTCATCTTTGGCTCTTCAGTATTTGGCAATTTCAGTTTTGCCGGAGACCTTTTTCTGGTAATGTATTTCATCTTTTTCGGTCAGTTAGGTATGGCTCTGGGAGCTGGCGAAAGCGGACATCCCTACAGTGCTATAGGCGTAGCCAGAGGGCTGAGCCAGATGACAGCTTTTGAGCTGCCTTTTGCCCTTTCTGTTATCTCACTGGTTATTCAATATGGCACGCTGAATATCACCAGCATAGTCGCTGCTCAGCAGGGCGGATTGCTAAGCTGGACACTATTTACAAATCCTCTGGCTACCATAGCAGCCCTTATTTCACTTCAGGGCATGAATATGCATAACCCGTTCAGTATTGTGATCGCACCTCAGGAGATACCTATAGGTCCGCCTACGGAATATCACAGTAACTTTCTGGGCTTACTGCAGACTAATCGTGGACTATTTAATATTGCCAAACTGGCATTATTTATGAATCTCTATTTTGGTGGTGCCACTAATATTGCAGTTATGATCCTGAAAACCTTTTTACTGTATATGCTCACTATCTTCATTGGAGCTTCCTTCCCGCGATTCCGCACAGAACAATCTATCCGCTTTTTCCTCGGAGTTCCCACCGTCATTGGCATACTGGCAGTAATTGTCATCGCTTATTTATAAGGAGTTGTTATGGATAATAAAGAAATTAATAATACAAAACTGGCTAATGAAGGTCTTTCGGAACAGGACAGACCGCTATTTTGTGATGCCCGTCCGCAAAGCTATAAACCCCTGGGAAAATACGTTGAGAAGTTTCTTAACTGGGCAAGGGCAAACTCACTCTGGATATTAGGTTACGGAACAGGCTGCGGAGCGATTGAACTGCGTCCGCTGATGACTGCTCGTTTTGATATGTTCCGCTGGGGTCTGGCTCCTCGTCCTACTCCCCGCCAGGCGGGTGTGTTTGTGATTGGCGGTTATATGAGTGTGAAAACGCTTAAGCGGGTGATCCGCAGTTATGAGCAGATGCAGGGACCTAAATTTGTGATTGGTCTGGGTAGCTGCACCATAAATGGCGGAATGTATTGGGATAGTTATAACACTATCAACCGTCTGGATCATTATCTACCGGTTGATATATATATAACCGGCTGTATGCCGCGTCCGGAAGCACTTATAGCCGGTTTCAATAAACTAAAAGAGATGATCAAAGCCGGTGAAACTGACGGACAGAATGAATATGCCCGTAACTTTGACTGGTATAAAGCAAATCAGAAAAAAATAGTGAAAGACTGGAATATGCCAGACTACAACTGGTAGGAGAGATCATGCAGGAAATATTAAATAAATTGATCGATAGATATGCCATTGAACCAATTCAGGAAAATAGACATAATCAGGCGTTTGTGACTATTGAGAAAAATAGACTCCCAGACGTTCTCACCTGGCTGCGGGATTATGAGGATTATACTCATCTGGCATTTATCACAGCAGTGGACTATCCTGAAATAGAGAAAATCCAGCTTACTTACATGCTGCATAATTATATACTGCATACTGATCTGGGTTTAAGGGTGCTTTTAGATCGCACCAGACCAGAGATGGTCTCTATTCATCATCTCTGGAAACAGGTTGCCACCTATCAGCGTGAATTGCGCGAAATGTTTGGTATAGATTTCCCAGGCAGTCCGGGACTGCAGGAAAACTTTGCCCTGGAAGGCTGGAAAGACATTCCACCTATGCGTCGTGACTTTGATACTAAAGAGTATTCAGAAAAAACCTATTTCCCCCGTCCGGGGCGTCAAACTCATGACCCGAAAGAATATATGAAAGAGAAATTATATCCATCTGCAAAGGAGGACAAATAAATGAGTGACAGAAGCAAATTTCCTCCTGTGATAGATGGCAAAGCCCAGTTTGATCTTGATAGTGGCAAATATATCAAAGTCTGGCAGGGTCCTCAGCATCCTGGTGTTACCGGTAATATGGCTCTGGAATTGATAATCAGCGGTGATGAAGTAATCGATCTCACTACTCATGTCGGCTACCTGCATCGCGGCTTTGAAAAGCTCATGGAAAGAAGGCGCTATATCCAGTGCTTCCCCATTGTCTGCCGTATCTGCGTGCCTGAACCGGATACAAATGAATATCTGCTGGCTGCAGCTGCTGAAGAACTTGCCGGTATAGAAATCCCGGAAAAAGCAAAATGGCTGCGTACACTCACCCTGGAGCTTTCCCGGCTGGCAAGCTTTCTGATGTGGATCGGAGGGCAATCCGGAGCTTTTGGTATGGGCACTGTGGCTCAATGGGCAATTGCCCAGCGTGACTTTATTCTTGACCTCTTTGAAGAGCTGTCTGGTGGACGTGTATATCACATGTATATAGTCCCCGGTGGAGTTCGGGATGACCTGCCTTCCGGCTGGGACAAGCATCTGGAAGACGTTCTGGTAAAAACAGAAAAGATGCTGAAAGAAATAGAAATTGTTATGTTTAATAATGTAATATTTAAGATGCGTGCCCAGAACCTGGGTATTATCACACCTGATATGGTAGATAAATTCGGGATTGTGGGACCTAATGCCCGGGCAGCGGGTCTGGCAAGAGACCTGCGTAAAGATGAGCCATACCTGATCTATGATAAGCTCGATTTTCAGGTAATCACCCGTGATTTCTCTGATGCCTATAACCGCACGTATCTGCGCTGGCAGGAAATGTGGCAATCCATTGGCCTGATCCGCCAGATCATGGCTGGTATGCCTGCGGGTAATGACTATCATTATAACCTGCCTAATGTGCTTAACTGGAAAATCCCGCACGGTGAAACTTATGTGAAAGCGGAGTCCACTCGCGGTGAATATGGCTTTTACATGGTATCAGACGGCAGTGGTTACCCACGGCGGGTTTATGTGCGAGGACCCAGTTACACTCATGCTATGGCACTTCTTCCGCACCTGGCAGTTAATGTAAATATAGCTGATATGGCAGGGCTGATGGTATCTCTGCATACCTACCCACCTGAGATTGAGAGGTAAAATGAAATTAAAAGATTATCTTTCCCCTTTCTACGTCTGGAAACGTGCTTTTGATAAGCCGTTCACTACCCGTAAACCACTGGAAGATCGCCCGGGAGCTCCACGCTACCGCGGCTTTCACCAGAATGATATGGAAAAATGTATTGGCTGCGGCTCCTGCGAAGTTATCTGCCAGAATGCTGCCATTGATCTGGTGCCTGTAGATGGCATAGAAACCACCCGTAAAGACAGCGGCTTACGACCTAAGATCGATTATGGACGCTGCTGCTGGTGTGCTCTGTGCGTGGATATCTGCACTACTGGTTCATTAAAAATGTCTAATGAATACATCTGGATAGATTCTGACCCGGAAGTATTCCGCTTTGTGCCCGGTGCTTCCGAAAAGCCCTGGAAAAATACTGAAGCAGGCTATTCCCAGCACGAAAACTACACGCTTCTCAATCTGGACAGAATAGATATGCCCATGCTGACACCGGAAGACAGTAGAAAATCCTTTATAGAGACAGTGAAAGGCTACAGCAAAGAAGAAGCCATGAAAGAAGCTCAACGCTGTGTGGAATGCGGCTTATGCGTAGCTACCTGTCCGGCTCACATGGATATACCGGATTATATTAGAGCGATCCGAGATGATAACCTGGATGAAGCTCTCAGGCTGCTGTATGATACTAATCCTATGCCGGCAACCTGCGGACGTATCTGCACTCATCTTTGTGAAGATGTCTGCTCTATTGGCGTGAAAGGCGAGCCACTGGCTATCCGCTGGCTCAAAAGATATATAGTTGATCAGATTGATGACACCAGATTTAAAGCTATATTAAGAGATGAATTTAAGCCAAATGGGAAAAAAGTCGCCATTATTGGCGCAGGTCCCGGCGGACTTAGTGCTGCCTATTATCTGGTTACTGCCGGCTATTCAGTAACTATTTATGAAGCAAGTGATCTGGCAGGTGGGATGATCCGTTATGGTGTTCCAGAATACCGAATGCCTTATGATCAGCTTGACCAGGATATAAATTATATCAAAGAGCTTGGAGTAGAAATTATCCTGAATAATCGCATTGGAAAAGACACTCTCTTTTCTGATCTATATAATAACTATGATGCCTTATTCTTTTCAACAGGGCTTAATGATCCCTATAAGATGGCAATTGATGGCGAAAGCCTGCCTGGAGTATTTTCTGGTCTGCAAATCCTGGATGATGTCACAAAAGGTATTAAACCAGACATCGGTAAATCAGTTGCCGTGATCGGGGGGGGGAATGTAGCTATGGATGCAGCCAGAACGGCATTAAGACTGGGTGCTGAATCCACCCTTATCTACCGGCGTAGAGAAGAAGATATGCCGGCAGACACCGAAGAAATCCACGAAGCTCATGCTGAAAAGGTGAAATTCATCACTCAGGCTATTCCTCTCAGAATAGAAAAAACTGCTAATGGCAAACTGAAATTCATCTGGAACAATGCCGAAATGGTAGCCAAAGAAGGAGCTGCACGCCCCTCCCCCATTGCCATTGAAGGTGATATCCAATCTCTGGAAGTAGATGCTGTGATCTCTGCCATAGGTCAGGGAGCAGATTATAGTTTCCTCCCTCCTGAATATGAAAGCAAGATCAAATTCAAAAGAGGAAAAGTGATTATCAACGAGAATTGTCAAACCACTGTCCCCAAAATATTTGCCGGAGGAGATATAGCGAATCCAACTGCTGACGCCATCTCCGCCATTGCAGATGGACACAACGCTGCTAAAGGTATTGATAAATTCCTCAATAAAAAATAAAAGTATATAGTTAATCTACCCTAAAAGGTGCTGTGCCTACCGGCGCAGCATCTTTTTTTTTGGTTGTGGGCACTCAGTTATGGACATTATGGACATAATGGACATAATGGACTAGTTTTTAATTCACTTTTTCTAATTATGGCATATTGAGCTCTTGGCGGCTGGACTAAGTGACTGAAAGACTGCGAGACTACATGACTTCAAGACTTCGTGACTGCTGGACTGCGCGACTCAAAAAAAATATAAAAAAAACAGCGCTGGAAGCTATGGATACGCATTTTCTCCTCTTCTCCCCTTCTCCTCTTCTCCCTTTCATCTCTTCCCGTCTTCGACTTCCCTCCACCATTTATGCGGATTGATATTTTCTTTGATTGTTTTGTCAATAATGGACTTCACATCTTCAAGATCAAAACCTGCTTCTATTATGGCTTTCGATTTTTTGGACTCTGATCCTTCAAAATACTTGTAAAAATATCTTAGATGTGAGTTATATTGAACTGGCAGTATTGCTATTAAAATGAATAGTAAGATCTCTGCAGAAATCCCCAGGATCAATCCCTGATAAATCAATATCCAGGCAAAGGATAATATCATTAGAATACTCCAGATGACAAGAATAGCTGCCATAGAACCAGGTATTAATTCCAAAGACATTTTTCGCTCTTTCTTGGCACTGACCTCAGGTTTATTGTGCAAATAAATTCTGGTGATTTTCCGGGCAGCGCTCAGTTGTCCACGGCAAAAATGATTCAGAAAAACATTTACAATAAAAATTATCCATACCCATAATACAAAAGTATTTGGCAACATCATTTTTTTATCACTAAAAAACAGGTAAAAAAATAATATTATTACTTTCCCGATGTATCCTGTATAAGTTATCTTCATTTTTCCTCCCAGGTTGCATCAATTTGCTCTTTTCACTACGTCAAATCCACGCACACCTTGCTTGCCAAAGCTCTGAGCTTCGGCAGGTTACTGGCAATAAAATTTACGAAGTTAAATATCAGCATCATTATTTCAATTTTGATCTCCTATCCAATTATTAATTAATGCCAAACATGATATTTACTTTTTTTCTGTCAAATTTATTTGCTGAATCTTGTTACAAAACTTGTAGCTTAGTTTTGTAATTTAATCTTTCCAGATTAAGTCTTTTTTTTACATCAAACTGGAAAATTTGATCTACAAATGTAATAATGTTCATTATCACTTGACGGTTTTTAGCTGCTTTTATTGTCTGCGTGTGGAGGTATTTTTTATGGAAAAATTATTTTTGGAAATTGATGCTCATCCTGCGGGAGAGCTGGAATATAGAGAAGGTCTTAATATAGAGACTATCTGTAGTGAGCTGGGGATGGATTACAGCAGGTATGTGATCGCCAAGCTGGATAATGTGATCCTGCCGGTAGATAATGTACCGGGTGGCGGCTGCCTGAATTTGATCTCGATTGATTCTACCGAAGGTAACAGCATTCGGATGAATACTACTCTATTTGTGATGCTGAAGGCTTTTCATAATTGCTTTAATGGTCAGTTCAAAGTGATAGTGGAGCATTCCATAGGTGACGGAGTATATTGTGAAGTGTTTGGCAATCGGGTATTTACTCTCCAGGACTTAGAGCTCATGCAGGCAGAAATGGAGCGTATCATTGCTGCTGCTATTCCTATAACCCGTGCCGTGTATTCTTATTATGATGCTTTTCAGATATTTGTGGCATTAAATCGTAAAGATGTGTTACCTCTTCTGCATCCCGACGAAAATATTGTGAATAAATGCGGTGACTTTCATGAACTTATTTATGCCCAAATTGGGAACTCCACAAAAATTGCCCAGAACTATGAATTGTATTACCATTCACCTGGTTTCATTCTGCGCTATCCGCGTCAGGGCGAACTTAGTCTTACAAAAGAATTTCATTTTCCCAAAAAGCTGTTTTCTACGCATCAGGAGCATGATAAATGGCTCGGTATTATCAATCTGCACATGGTGAAATCGCTGAATAGAGCTATAAAAGATTGCTCGATCCGCGAAAAAATTCATATTGAAGAAGCTTTGCAGGAACGAAAATTAGTGAAAATATCTGACGATATTATGGCAGATAAAAACCTCAAACTTGTCCTGATCGCAGGACCTTCCTCTTCCGGTAAAACCACCTTTTCCAAGCGGCTGGCAATTCAACTGATAGTTAATGGCATCAAGCCTTTGCAGATCAGTCTGGATAATTACTTTCTATCACATGACCGCACACCCCGCAAACCGGATGGTGAATATGACTTTGAAAACATTCAGGCAATCGATCTGGAACGGCTAAATAGGGATTTGACAGACCTGATGTCCGGCAGAGAAATTGAATTGCCCAAGTATAATTTTCAAACCGGAGAAAGCAGAAACAGCGGAACACGAATGGTGATGGGTGAAGATGATCTGCTGGTGATTGAAGGTATTCATGGCTTAAATGATCTACTCACCCAGAGTATCCCCTTTCAGCAGAAAACCAGGATTTATGTCTCTGCTCTAAACAACCTTAATATCGATGAACATAACAGGATTTCGACTTCTGACTGCCGTAGGATCAGACGCCTGGTGCGAGACAGCAATTTCCGCGGTATTGATGCCGAAACTACTCTTAAAAGATGGGATGACATCCGGGCTGGTGAAGAAAAATACATCTTCCCCTTCCAGGAAAATGCGGATTATATGTTCAATAGCATTCTCACCTACGAACTGGCAGTTTTACGCTATTATGCCAGACCTTTGCTGGCATCTATCAAGCCATCATCCTGCGTATATTCAGAGGCATTAAGGTTGTTGAGAATCCTTGATCTCATCAGTGACGTTAATCCAAAATTAGTTCCTGGTAATTCAATTATACGTGAGTTTATTGATGGGAGCATATTCAAGTACTGATCTCCCAAAAAGAAAACCAGTAATCTCTTAAATACCATCAGAGACCATATTATATAAGTCCTATAGGACCTATATGACCTATAGGTCTTATAAAACCCCTGCATTGCAATCACTTAGACTATATTGCAGCTGATAGCTGCTTGATTGGGGCGGGTGGTTTCGTGATGGGTGGAAATTATACGGGAGTACTACTTTAAAATTATCCAGTTGTATTGTCTTTTTCGGGTTTTATTGCGTCTGTAGGAATAGTAGTTTTTATTGGAGAAAGTGCAGTGATCATGGTGAAAAATATTTACCGCTGGAATACCCGCATTTTGCAGTTGGGTGGTAATAGTCCTGCGGATATCCAGAAATGGGAAATTATGAATAGTTCCGGTGGACTGGCAGAATTTTTCCCAGGTGTCTGCATCAACCTGATAGGCTTTAGTGGAAATACCGGGACCAATAGCAGCGAGGATATTTTCTGGAAAGGAACCTGAGCAGGTCATTTTATTTATCACTGCCTGGGCAATGTTTTTACGTGTACCTTCTCTGCCGGAATGAGCAGCAGCAATGATCTTTTTTACAGGATCGAAGAAGAGAATGGGGTAACAGTCAGCAGTGCGGATAATGAGGGCAATATCAGGCTGAGCAGTGAGCATAGCATCAGCCTCGGGGAGAATATCATAATCATCGGCACATCTGATGACCATTAACTGACTGGAATGAGTTTGCTCCAATTCAAAGCAGGTGTAGTTTTTGCACAAATCAGCAAGTTGAGCTGTATCAGAGTGAATATCTCCAAATCGGGCAATAATATTAGGTGAATTGAAATTTTCCTGCCAGTTCATAAGAATATAGAACTCCCCCTGACCTGAGCCAGGGGGAGTTAAATTATTAAAATTCCGCTGAATTAGGAGTTCTGGGGTACGAGATAACGTCGCGGATATTCTGCATACCAGTGAGATACATGATGACGCGTTCAAATCCGAGTCCGAAGCCGGCGTGTTTTGTACCGCCATATTTTCTTAAGTCCAGATACCACCAGTAATCTGCTTTATTAAGCCCCATCTCAGCGATTCTTTTTTCTAAAAGGTCATGGCGTTCTTCACGCTGACTGCCCCCAATGATTTCGCCAACCCCGGGAACCAGAAGGTCCATGGCAGCAACTGTTTTGCCATCATCATTCATTCTCATATAGAACGCTTTGATGTCTTTGGGATAATCAGTAACGAACACAGGACGCTTAAAATGATCTTCAGTGAGGAAGCGTTCATGCTCCGTTTGCAGATCAATTCCCCATTCCACGGGGAAATTGAATACTTTATCAGCAGCTTTGAGAATTTCTATCGCAGCAGTATAAGTGACATGCTCAAATTTGCTGGCTGTAAGGTGCTGTAATCTGGCGAGCAAGCCTTTATCAACGAAATTATTAAAGAATTCCAGTTCTTCGGGAGCTTTTTCCATGATGTAATTGATCACATATTTCATCAGCCCTTCTGCCAGGTCCATATTATCAGAGAGATCAGCGAAGGCGATTTCCGGTTCAATCATCCAGAATTCAGCAGCGTGCCGGGCAGTATTAGAGTTTTCAGCCCGGAAGGTAGGTCCGAAGGTGTATACCTTCCTGAATGCCATCACATAAGCTTCCACAGCGAGCTGACCGCTGACGGTGAGATTAGTTTCTCTGCCGAAGAAATCCTGGCTGTAATCTACCTCACCGGCCTCTGTGAGTGGCGGTCTGGCAGCCGGCAGAGTGGAAACGCGGAACATCTCACCGGCTCCTTCACAATCACTGCCTGTGATAATGGGCGTGTGCACATACACAAAGCCATGATCCTGCAGATAGCAGTGAATAGCATGTGCTGCCAAAGAGCGTATCCGGAAGACGGCTGAGAAAGTATTCGTGCGGGGACGCAGATGAGCAATAGTCCGCAGATACTCAAAGGTATGTCTTTTCTTCTGGAGCGGATAATCCACCTCAGCAGTTCCTTCGATGACAATGCTTTCAGCTTTGATCTCAAAAGGCTGCCTGGCATCAGGAGTAAGCTCCAGTTTACCGGTGACAGAAAGAGAAGTGGCAATCCCGGCTTTAGTGATCTGTTCATAGTTTTCCAGATGGTTTTCAAAGACGATCTGGATGTTTTTAAAGAAAGAGCCGTCATTGAGTTCAATGAAGCCGAAGTTTTTGGAGCTGCGGATAGTTCTGATCCAGCCGCAGATTTTTATGCTTTTAGCGGCAAATTCCGCTTTCGCATGATATATATCTTTAATTTCTGTAATTTTCATTTATATCTCCTTATATTGAGGAATTAATTTTTTCTACGATATCCTGGGCGACTTTAAGGGCATCATATCCGGCTTCACCATCCACCAGCGGATTAGAACCAGCTTCTATCGCCGTAAAGAATGCTTCTAACTCAGCAGTTAGTGCGTCTTTTCCGGTCGAAGAAGCTTTCACCTCGCGAATATCAACTACGTCTTCCTGACTGATATTATCGAATTTACCAGCCAGGATTTTGGGATATACTTTATACAATTTCTTTGATTTAGTAACAATTTTAACTGTTTTTTCCTGAAAGTCCAGCGAGAAATAGGCATCTTTCTGGAAAATACGTGCCTGCCGGGAGCGTTTGAGCGAAATGCGGCTGGCAGTAACATTTGCTACAGCCCCATTTTCAAATTCGAGGCGGGCATTAGCGATATCAATGCTTTTGGTCATCACTCCGGAGCCGGAAGCTGAAATGTGCTTCACTTTACTTTTTATAAAAGCCAGAATAAAATCCAGGTCATGGATCATTAATTCATGCACCACCGGCACATCAGTACCACGGGCAGTGAAAGGAGCAATACGATGCACTTCGATGAAGATGGGGTCTTTTACTAAAGGACTGATCTCCAGAATAACAGGATTGAATCTTTCAATATGCCCTACCTGCAATCTGAGGTCATTCGCTTCTGCCATAGTGATAAGCTCTCTTGCCTGAGCAAGTTCTTCGGTGACAGGTTTTTCCAGGAAGACGTGTTTATGCCGGGATAGAGCGATTTTTGCCAGTTCAAAGTGGGAGATAGTGTTAACCACAATCACGATGGCATCACATTCATCAACCAGGTTCTGGTAATTAGAAAAGACTTTAATTCCGTGCTTCTTCCCTATTTCCTGAGCTCTTTTAGTATTTTTGTCATAAAGCCCCACCAGATTGATGAGTTCTGACTGAGCCATGATACGGGCATGATTCTGCCCGAACTGACCTACTCCTACTATACCGATATTAAGCATCCTGAAACTCCTGGAAGAACATTTATTACTTCCTGCCAGCTAAAAAACCTGCTGATTCATTTTTTTTTAAAGATATTTTTTTTGCTACTCCCATAATTATCCCTAAGGCAATAGCCAGCAGAGCAGCACTCATCACGCGGAATTCTGCCGGAAGCGAGAAAGTAACAGTTTGAGCCGGAATCCAGAACCAGAGAATAGCCAGCCCCACCAGTTTGAACATATTATCCCAGTCGATCTGTCTGAAAGTTGCTGGAATATTCCATTTTCGGAACAATCCTCCGCCATCAATGGCGGTATCTGTAAGTCTATGGAAACTCATCATTGGAAAGGCAAACACCATATTCATAAAAAATGATTTCCAGAAAGCTTCCAGCAGCGGAGTACCTTTGCCCTGGATCAAACCCTTAGCCAAAATGCCATCTACTCCAAAAGAAAAGATGGGGAATATTACGGTGAATACTACACCCAGCGCAGCCCAGACCAGAAACCGTTCAGCCAGCCGGACGCCTTTCAATTTCCATTTCCCAGTTACAATCCTGCCACCCAGAAGTTCTCCCATAGTACCTAAAAGACCTACTTTAATGAAACCCATCAGGTAGGGGTAGGCAATAGTAAGCTGTCTGAAAACCTCCTGCGAGCGGGGACAGATCAGAATAGCCAGCACCAGAGCCAGGATAATCACCCAGCACATTGTGATCAAATTATCTTTCATTATAAACCTCATAAATTAAATTACATATAAATTAAAGGTCTTTAGCTGAAAGAGGTGAATAATGTCAACTAACTTCCTTGATATGAGCTAAAAAAATATTTGCGGATATTAGTGAAAAACTGATTGACGAATATAGCAGGGGTTAAGAACTTAGCAAGCAGTATAAAAAAGCACTGGAGGATATAATGAAAAAGGTTTTGATTACCGGACTGCTGGTATTGATAATAATAGCGGTCATGCAGGCAGATATACAGGATTTAAGCGGGAATGCTAAAAAGAATCTACGCTCAGCAGATAATTATTATCGGCAGAAAATTTATGAAAAAGCCTTACCATTTTATGAACAAGTGATAGAAGAAAATCCCTATCATATTGAGAGTCTTTTTATAATTTCGGGTATAAATTACGAAATCAAAAAAGATTACTGGACAGCTTATGATTATTATACCCGCACTCTGGAAGCTATCCAGATGGTCTATGATGAGTATGCTCAATTAGAAGCAAGTGATGAAAAAGCAGCCAAAAAATATGCCAAAAAATATATTGAAAAAGAAAAACTGGAAGATAAGCGTGAAATGGCAACGACCTTATTATCCAATTGCTGGACTTATCTATATAAAAAAGGCTACAATCACTATACCGCCGAAGAATATGATCTGGCATTAGCAGAATTAGAGAAGCTTCTTCAGTTAGCTCCTGACAGTGTTCTAACCTTGAAACTGATTGGCAACAGCTATCTGAAGCTGGATAATATTGAAGCGGCAATTTCTTCTTACAAATCAGTTTACGAAATGGAACCCAATAATAAGCAAAATGCTCAGTTAATAGCTAATCAGTATTTTCAATTAGACCAGAAAGATAACGCCGTGATCTGGTATCAGAAAGCCTCTGAGATTGCTCCTGAAGATCCTGATAATTATTTTAATATGGGAATTTGTTATACTAATCTTGAACAACCTGCCGAGGCTATGGCGATGTTCAATAAGACCCTGGAATATGAGCCTTCAAATATTGATGCCATATATAATGCCAAAGTAATTGCTCTGCAATTGAAAGATATGGATAGTTTTCTGAAATTCAGCGGTATGGAATTTGCTGTAACGGGCTACACCCCGGAGAGCCTGAAGGTATTCTGCTATCAGTTAAATTCTCTGGAGCTTTACGATGCCGTTCTGGAATATGGAGAGAAATGGGCAGAATTAGACCCTGAAGACCCTGCACCCTATCAATTAATGTTTCTGGCAGCTAATAAGCTTGATAAAAAGGATTTAAAAGAGAAGTATCAGAAAAAGATTCAGAAATTGAAATAGGCGAAAGTGGCGGAATGGTAGACGCGCTGGACTTAGAATCCAGTGGGAGCAATCCTGTAGGGGTTCAAATCCCCTCTTTCGCACCAGATAAGGGGCATGATCACATTCATGCCCATAGTTTTATTAAAAAAAGGTATATAAAGGAGTTGCTGTGAAAACAGAGATCAAAGTAATGGAATCTGGCTGGCGTGAATTAACCGTAACCGTTCCAGCAGAAGAAACGACCAAAGATTACCGGAAAGTAGTTAATCAATACAGGAATAAGGTAAATATCCCGGGATTCAGGAAGGGCAAAGCCCCCTTAAAAATGGTCGAGCAATTATATGCAGACCACTTTAAAGAAGAATTTATACTGAAGCAGCCGGAAGTGTATTATAAGCAGGCACTTGATGAGCTTGATCTGCATCCCATCATAGAAGCAGAGATATTAGATGTGAAATGGGAAGAAGGCACAGATTTTGTGGCAATATATAAATTTCAGGTAATGCCGGAAATAGAAGTAGTAAAATATGAAGGTCTGGAAGTAATATACCGGGACATCGAATACACTGATGACATGCTGGATAAAGCTTTAGAAAACATGCGCAGCAAATTTGCCACGCAGGAAGAAGCCGAAGAAGTAGCTAATGGCAGCTTTGTGAAAATAGCATTGCTGGATAGCAGTGAAGGCACTGACGAACCTATTTCCCTGGAAAGAGATATCGTAGTTGGAGATAATTTATACTGCGAAGAGATGAATAACAAACTGATCGGGCTGAAAGCCGGAGATATTATTCAAAGCAAAATATTTAAAGACAAAGAGAATCAAGCTGAAGAAGAAAATGATGAATACCAGAAATTCCGCGATAAAGAATTTTCTATAAAGGTATTATCTATCAAACAGGATGTTTTGCCGGAACTGAACGATGAATTTGCCATAGACGCCGGTTTTGAGAATCTGGAAGAATTGAAATCAAATATCATAGAAGACTACCAGATCAAAATAGCCGAGCAGAATTCCAGGAACAAGATAAAATCTGTCGAGATTGCCCTTGTAGAAGCAAATCAGATTGAAATCCCGGAAGTGATGGTTCATAACTACGCTGAACAATTAGCAGAAGATGCGGCTAAACAGTATGGTATTGAAAAAGAGAAACTGGTAGAAGGCTTTTTGCCTATTGCCGAAATGAATATGAAAGTTTATTATCTGAAAAATAAAGTGACAGAAATACTTGATATTCAGATCACTGATGAAGATAAAGAAGAAACGATTAAAAAAGCAGCCGGAAATTTGAAAATTGACATAGAAAAATATAAAGAACTGTATGCTAAAGAGCTAGCATCAGAAGATTTTGAGTTTTCTATTCGTGAACAAAAAACTCTTGATTATCTGATTGAGAAAGCAGTATTTGTGGAACCGGCGGCAGAAGTCGAATAAAAAGGAGAATTTATGCCCTTAGTACCTTTTGTGATTGAACAGACAGGCAGAGGAGAAAGGTCTTTTGATATCTTTTCACGTCTGCTGAAGGACAGAATAATTTTTTTAGGTTCAGCAATTGATGATAATGTTGCTAACCTTGTAGTTGCCCAGTTACTGCATCTGGAAGCCGAAGAACCAGAAAAAGATATCTATATGTACATTAATAGTCCCGGTGGAGTTGTCACCGCTGGACTGGCAATCTATGACACCATGCAGTATATACGTCCAGCCGTGAATACAATTTGCGTCGGACAGGCAGCCAGCATGGGCGCCGTATTACTCACCGCCGGTGCTAAAGGCAAGAGATATGCCTTGCCAAACTGCCGGGTGATGATCCATCAGCCCTGGGGTGGAGCACAGGGTCAGGCTTCAGACATCGAAATCCAGGCAAATGAAATTATCAGACAAAAAGATAAACTTAACCATATTCTTCATAGTCACACCGGAAAAACTCTCAAGGAAATCATTAAGGATACTGACCGTAACTTTTTTATGAGTGCTGAGCAAAGCCTGGAGTATGGCATAATAGACGAAGTGATCACCTCACGCAAATAAGGAGATTTATTAGTGAAATCAAAAAATATTGACCAGCATTGCAATATATGTGGCAGAAGCTCTGGTGATGTAGATTATCTCCTGCGAGGGTTGGATGGTAATATTTGCAGTGACTGCATAGAAATGTGCTATAAAATACTGCATGAGGACAAAAGCCTGGAAGAAATGGAAGATTTTGTGCTCCCTACACCCAGGGAGATCAAATCTTATCTCGATCAGTATGTGATCAGCCAGGAAACTGGCAAGCGTTTTATCTCAGTAGCTGTTTATAATCATTATAAGCGGATTTTTAAGCAAACAAAAAAAGATGACATAGAAATTGAGAAAAGCAATATTATTATGACAGGACCTACAGGTTCCGGCAAGACTTTGATAGCTCAAACTCTGGCTCGCATGCTCAAAGTTCCCTTTGCCATTGCAGATGCCACCACCCTCACAGAAGCAGGTTATGTAGGTGAAGATGTAGAAAACATCCTGGTAAGGCTCCTGCAAAGTGCAGATTATGACGTAAAAAAAGCTGAACGCGGCATTATCTATATCGATGAAATTGATAAGATTGCCCGTAAATCAGAAAATCCGTCTATCACCCGCGATGTCTCTGGTGAAGGCGTGCAACAAGCTCTTTTGAAGATTCTGGAAGGCTCGGTAGTTAATGTACCACCTAAAGGCGGTAGAAAACATCCACATCAGGAATTCATTGAAGTTGATACAAAAAATATCCTTTTCATTGCCGGCGGAGCTTTTCTGGGACTGGAAAATATAGTTAAAAGACGGACAAATAAGAAGACCATCGGGTTTGACGTTGATCTGAAAAAAGCACCCAGTACCGACGATCTGCTGGCGAAAGTGATCCCTGATGATCTCGTGAAATATGGTCTTATCCCTGAATTAGTAGGAAGATTGCCAGTATATACTTCACTGGAAGAGCTGGATGAAAAAGCACTGGTCACTATTCTTACTGCTCCCAAAAATGCTATCTGTAAGCAATACATCAAGCTTTTTGCCATGGAAAATGTGAAATTAAGCTTTCAGAAAGATGCGTTAGAAGAAATTGCCAGAGTTGCCCTGCAGCATAAAACCGGAGCCAGAGGACTGCGTTCTATTATGGAACGGTTTATGATTGATATCATGTATAATCTGCCGGATCAGAAAGACACAAAGACAATCGTTATCACGGCTGATGTTGTAAACGGAAAAGGAAAACCGCTTAACCGAAAAGTATCATAAAATAAATCTACCGGCATGATCATTCATGCCGGTTTTTTTTGCCTGTGATTTCAGCCCTTCTCATCTTCATTCACCTGCCTTATCAATTCTACTCTGGATCTCCTGAGCTTCCAATGTTGCCTGCTCTATCTGTATTGGCGTTAATTCCTCCCTGACTATATCTCTATTACCGGATGCTGTTTCAAATAGTTCTCCGGAGGCATTATTACATGCCAGTATAAACCATTTAAATGCTTCCTGATAATCCAGTCTCACCCCATAGCTATTGGTATAATATACCCCTAAATTATATTGCGCTTCAGCGTCACCCTGCTCCGCTGCTAATTTAAACCACACTACAGCTTCTTTGTAATCCGGTATTAAGCCATTTTCATAGCATACTCCTAAATTATACAGCGCATCTACATTTCCCTGCTCCGCAGCTAATTTATACCACTTCACAGCTTCCTTATTATCCTTTATTACTCCTAAACCATTATAAAAGCATACCCCTAAATTATATTGAGCATCACTGTCTCCCTGCTCTGCTGCTAACTTAAACCACTTCGCTGCTTCATTATAATCCTGGATTACTTCTTCCTGATAGCATAACCCTAAATTAAATTGACCATCTGCATTCCCCTGCTCTGCAGCTAATTTATAATACTTTACTGCTTCATTGATGTTTTGTTCTACTCCAATTCCTAAATCGTAACAACCCCCTACATAATTTTGCGCCTCAGCGTCACCCTGATCTGCCAGTATCTTCATGGCATTAAAATACTCAACGTCTTCATTTTGAGCTGATACAACCGATATAACCAAGAAAATTAAAATTAAACCCAAAAATTCCCTGTTTATCATTTAACCCTCCATAACCCCTATAACCTCACTCCCTATTACACTGTCAAACAAATTCTTATCTCAGCTGCTCATTAAAATATTTTTTAATAATTAGTAACCTGTTAAAATTATCTACTGTCGCGTCAAGCTTGACATGACGTAAGGCGAAATTATAATTGTCTCATAAAAAAGTGAGGTGATTATGATAAAGTATAAAGTTACATTAACAGAAGAAGAAAGAGAAGAGCTTAATACTATAGTTAATAAGGGA
>JAIPGP010000047.1 GCA_021735645.1 Candidatus Cloacimonadota bacterium | reverse complement strand
ACGCTGCATAACAGGCTGTACAAGTCATTGAATCAACTTGAAAATGCAGTGCTAAAGTATTTTGACACTTTTACAAATGAAATGTTGGCGAAACTTTGTGCATGTTCCTATATATGATGATTCATTATGGAAACTGTATTATTCCCTGATTCATCTGCAAAATAAAACGGATCACCTCCACCAGAAATTGATACTAAATCTGCGAAACTATCACCTATCATAATATTGGATAAATTGGCAAAATCAAAACTGTTACAATTGGATTTAATATCAGATAATTTGTGATCCTGCCAGATACAATAATTACAATTGCAATGACATCCATAATTTAGTATTATTGATAATTTATCTTTTTTAATAAGCATATGATCTTTCCCATTGTATTAATTATATTCTCCAGTTCTATTATTATTCTGAAAACTAATTACTCGATTACCTTTCAACAGAAAGGAATCGAGCAATTAGTACAATAAAAATTAGTTAAGTATTGATACCATAGTAAATCTCCTTATTATATTTTTTGGGGTTAGAAATTTAGATGCTGTAATCCCATTGCCAGATCGCTCACTATTAAACATTCCTTGTCAACAACAGTTATATCGTTAAGCAATACCTGTGCCACTTATATTTAAATATTTTTCTGGCAATCTAAATACCAGTATAATAAGGAGATAATAATTTTATTTAATTAAGTCCAAGTGAATTTTAATATAGATTTGATTCTATTTTATATAGAATTATTTCACTAAGATCGTTTATTGATCCCAATTTCGTCTATCCATGTCGCTCAGTCTTGCCCTGGGTATACTTACAATCGTAGCTTAATCCTCCCGGATTAAGCATTAATTTCCATCAAACTGGAAAGTTTGATCTACATCCAACTTACCTTCATTCTTCACATTATATTCTTTCGCGTAATTTCGCGGCTTTCGCGGTTAAAAATCTTACATTATATTAAAAAAGTTCGTTTTGTTCGCTGCTAAAAAAATATCTTACATTACATTTCTGCTGTAGCTTTGAAGTCCAACTACTTTATCTCACCTATCGGATCGACACATTATCACGGATAATGTACTCCAAAAAATCCGTGTTCATCAATGGAATCTGTGGCTATAATTCTTACATTTTATTGTTCGCGTTTGTTCGGTTTGTTCGCGGCTAAATAATCTTACATTACAATTCACTCATCACATCTTTCCATCTTCTCATTTTCGCATCTTCCCATCTTCCTAGTCCCTTAGAATCCTCCCGCCGTATTTGCCACCTCCGGGTCCTAATTCTATCTGGTGGTCGGCTTTGCTGAGGAGCTGCAGGTTGTGCTCTATAAAAATTATGGTATGACTATTCTCTACCAGTTTTTCCAGGAAGCTGCTTAGTAATTCTATGTCTTCGGGATGCAAGCCTGCTGTGGGTTCATCTAATAATATGAGGCATTTTTCATTTGCTTTTCTATTTTGCATTGCTGCTGCCAGCATGAGTCTTTGAGCTTCTCCGCCTGATAGCGTATCACTGCCCTGTCCCAGCGGCAAATATCCTAATCCTAGACTGCTGATCTCCTGCAGTCGGGTTGACAGTTTGGGGTGATCTGCAAAGAATTCTGCTGCTTCTGCTATCGTCATCGCCAGTATTTCTGCTATATTTTTACCCTGGTATCTATACCGCAATACTTCTGCCTTATAGCGGCTTCCTCCGCAAAACTCACATTCGCTGCGGATTGAGCCCGCAAAATCAAGGTCTTCCCGCTTGTATCCGGTACCTTTGCATTCCGGGCACTGCCCCTGACTGCCGGCATAACTGAAAACTGCTGCTTTCACAGGCTGTCCTTCAGCCATCAGTTTGCCTATATCTTGTATAATGCCCAGATAGGTTGCTGGAGTGCTTAAAGCATTTTTATGAAAATCGCTCTGTTCTTTATATATCAGGCGGTCAAAAATCTCTAAACCCTTAATTTCATGGCTGCCTGCTGCCTGCTTTCGCCTATAGGAGCTATAGATCACATCCCGGCAGAGTGTGCTTTTGCCACTGCCACTCACGCCGCAAATGCCAACGAGTACTCCGCAGGGGATTTCCAGGTCTATCTGCTGCAGATTGTTGCTGTATGCTCCCTTGATCACTATGCTTCCCTCCGGGATTCGAGTTGTTTTCTGTCTGGTAAACTCACGGTTGAGATACTTTTTTATTACTGAATCCGGATTGCCGTTTATATCTGCCAAACTGCCGCTGGCGATTATTCTGCCCCCTGCTTTACCAGCACCAGGACCCAGTTCAATTATCTGATCAGCAGTTTTGATAAATAAGGGGTCATGCTCAACACAGATGACAGTATTGCTATTATCAGCAAGGTCTTTGAGTATTTCATTTACCTGCTGGCGCTCCTTATAGTGCAAACCTCTACTCACTTCATCCAGCACAAAGGTGACCCCGGTAAGTCCACTCACCAGCTGAGCAGCTATCCTCAATCTTTGATATTCTCCACCGGAAAGAGTATCCACACGTCTGGCTGGTGTAAGATATCCTAACCCCATTTTCATTAGTGCTGTTGCCGGTCTTAGAATCTCCTGGGCAAATACCCGCCACCACTCAGGATTATCCTGCTTTTCAGCCAAATTTCTATCCCTTAATAGTTCAACTAATTCTGTTATTTCCAGATCACTAAGTTCAGCAATATCATATCCTGCCACCTTCACTTCCAGAACCCGCTGCTGCAATCGTTTACCCTGGCAGACAGGGCACAGTTTTTCACTTAGTAATGAGCGAACCTGTTCGCCTGCTCTTTTCTGATGAACGCGTTCATATTCGATATTAATCAGGTTCACAAAGCCCTGCCATCTGCCCGTGAAATTGTGCGAGCCCTCCCGCTTACCTCGGGCAAAATCCCACTCTACTTCATAATCTTTTTCACCTGTGCCATATAATATCACCTTCTGCTCTTCCCCGCATAATTCTTTCCAAGGTTTACTGAAATCAAAGTCATATTGCTGTTCCACGCTCTTTAAGGTTGCCAGATATTGTCCCTGCCGTTCTCCGTAATACTTGCCGCGTTTGCTGCCATCCATGGCACCATCATAAATACTGCGCCCGGGATCAGTGATCAAGAGAAACGGATCACAGCTTAATACTGTTCCCAAACCCTTACATTGCAGGCAGGCACCCGCAGGTTTATTAAATGAGAACTCACTGGCAGGTAATTTAGCCCCCTTACCCAGTCGGGAATACAAAAGCCGCAAATGATCATATATTCCACTAAAAGTGCCTACTGTGGAACGCTGATTATGCCTGCTGCCCTCTTGCCGGATTGCCAGCATGGCACCCAGTCCGGAAAAGCTCTCCATATCTCCGCGCTGTTCTGTACCTAATCTATTTCCAGTATAGGTGGGCAGATTCTCCACATAACGCTGCCAGCCTTCGGCGTAGATAGTATCAAATGCCAGAGAAGATTTTCCCGAGCCTGAGATTCCGGTTATTGCTGTGATTTTTCCCCGGGGAATAGATACATCTATCCCTTGCAGGTTATTAGTTCTGATATTCTTAAACTCAATGTTAGAGGTCATTAGGCTAAGTTCTGGTTTATTTTTGACCTTGATTTCTCCACGTAAAGCCTTTGCTGTAAGATTATCTGCTATATCCAGCAGACCTTTCACACTGCCTTCATATAGCACTTTGCCATCACTGAGATCTATCACTTTATCTGCTCTATATATCACTTGCGAATCATGCTCAATCACCAGCACGGTATTACCTTCAACCACCAGATTTTCTAAAACTGCCAGCAGTTTACTCACGTCATTTGCCTGCAAGCCGGTAGTGGGTTCATCCAGATAATACAGCGTTCCTGTTTTCCTTGATCTCGCCAATTCAGTAGCCAGCTTGATACGCTGAGCTTCGCCTCCGGAAATGGTCGTGGCTGGCTGTCCCAAAGTTAAATATCCCAAGCCAACTTCTTCCAGAACCTTAAGTATCCTGCCACCTTTACTTCCTGGTTCAAATAATGCTCTCATCTCACTTACACTCAATTCCAGCAGTTCCGCAATATGACAGCCCTGCCAGTTGATTTCCAATATCTCAGGTTTGAACCTTTTGCCCTGGCACACGGGACACACCATTGTAATATCATCCAGAAAGTGCATACCCAGCTTAAGTATACCTGCACCTTCACATTCTTCGCATCTGCCACCTGCGGTATTAAATGAAAAAGCTCCTCTGCCAAATCCTGCTGCAATTGCTGCGGGTTGTCTGGCATAGACCGCCCTGATCTCATCCATTAAACCCGTATAAGTAGCTGCATTACTGCGAGGGCTTCTTCCAATGGGCTTTTGATCTATCTTCACGATCCGGCTTACTGATTCCTGACCGGTTATGGATAGGAAATGTTGTTTCCTTCTTCTATCGCCAGATATAGCAGGCAGCAGCACAGATTCTGCCAAACTGGTTTTTCCTGCTCCGCTAACGCCAGTGATCACATTTAAGCGTTCCAGAGCAAAATTCACGGTTATATTTTTTAGATTATTGACACTCGCACCTGTCACAACTATGGATTTCTCTATCTGGTCTATATCTTCTTTAAATGTGTACTTATCAGGCTTGAAATCACTGCTCATTGCTCCGCTGTAGATCAGATATCCACCTGCTGTCCCCCCGCCTGGTCCTATGGTGATTAAATGATCTGCTGCCTGAATGATCAAAGGGTCATGCTCTACTACTATCACGGTATTACCATGATCACGCAGTTCAAATAGCATACCCAATAATGCTCCGATCTCGGATTGATGCAGACCAATAGAAGGCTCATCAAACACATAGATCATATCACGCAATTGCGTGGCTGAGATCGTTAATAATTTCAGTCTTTGCCCTTCTCCAGCTGAGATAGTTTCGCTGCTACGGCTCAATTGCAGATGACCTAACCCTATCTGAACAGCGATCCGGCATCGGTTTTTGATGCTTGCTCTCAGAAGTTCTTCTCCCTGATTGTCTGCGCCCAGCGTAAATTCTGCTGCCAGTTGTCTCAAACTCATGTCACTATATTCGGCTATGTTTTTACCCCGGTATTTGATTTCCAAAGCTTCTGAGCGCAGCCTTTTACCCTGGCATTGAGGGCAGGTAATAGTGCAGGCAAAACGTAAAATATTACCATTTCTGTCCCGCTGCAATATATCTGTCATTATATTCATAATGCCTTTATAATAGCCTTCTTCGCGGGGTCGGGCAGTTATTCCACTCCATTTCATCCTTGATTCCAGGGTATGTTTACCAAAAGGCACCTTGATCTTCTCTGAGCCATAGAGTACTATCAGTTTATCTGCTTCACTCAGCTCCTGCCAGGGGATATCCACATTAAAGCCATGTGCCCGGCACACTTCATTCAGTACGTCCATGGTCACCTGAGAATAAACAATGTAACCACTGGGAGTAGTCATCTCAAAGGCACCTTCCCGAATACTCAGCCTTTCATCTTTGATCAGCAGGTCTACATCTATCTCATCCACCACTCCCAGACCGCTGCAATGCTCACAAGCACCATATTTGCTATTAAAAGAAAATAAACTCCGCTTAAGTTCTATCTCGCTGCCTGGTGCTTTTTCTCCATATCGGGCAAAAAGCAATCGCAGATAATCATAAATTCCTGTCAATGTACCCACCGTGGAGCGACTACTGCGATGCAGACTATTTTGTCCAACAGCAATTGCCGGACGAATCCCTGTTATATTATCTACTTCAGGACGCCCTGCTTTATCCATAAATTGCCGGGCATAGGCGCTGATGCTTTCCAGATAGCGCCGCTGACCTTCCCGAAACACAATATCATAAGCCAGAGAACTTTTCCCGGAACCCGAAACGCCTGTTACCACTATCAGTTTATTATGCGGGATTTTCAGATCAAATCCCTTGAGATTATGCTCTCTTGCGCCGGTTATTTCTATATTTTTTATCATTATTTTCACCTTACAGCATTTTCAGCTCTGATTTTATTGGCTGGTGCTCTTTTGTCAACCCTGGACTGAGCGGACTTAGCGGACGAAGCAGACATCATCAGTGGCAGCCATCGTGACCTGGTTAAAATTACTTGCTTATTTTGTAATACAATGCTGGTTTGGTATAGGGTAGATGTTGCTAAGTCCGCTTCGTCCGCTAAGTCCGCTAAGTCCGCTCAAAAAATATCAGAAATTAAAAAAAAAGGAAATAAGGCACTGTCCCAATTGCGGAGAGATCGCAGATAATCGTTTCTTCCCTGCCTGTGGCCAGGATGAATCGGATTTGTAATTCAGTGATTCAGTAGAAATAATTCAGAACTAATGTTTCAGTTATTGATCATAACCTATCAAAATCCACAGGGAAGCCACAGGAAGAACACAGGGAGTATGATAGATAACGTAAGAAACACATGAACATGGTTTAAACCCATTTAAATGCAGTTACGGACTGGATAAAGTTTTGAATCAAGACGAACGTTATAACGTGTTATCAGTACCGGCAAAGCTAGCGTGGAAGACAGGAAACAGAGCTGGGAGATTACATTGTGCTTTCCTGCTGCAGTAGAGAAAGGTTTCCGGCTGATGAGAGAATTAGTTGAGTTAGACTTTCACCAACTAACCTATCAACGTTTGCGGTGCAGCAATAAAGCACAATTCCACTTTTTTTGTAGAGATTGTGCTGTGTTAATACTCTTGTTTTGCAGTTCAAAAAGAGGAAAACCGGTATTTGAAAGTTGAAAAATTATATTCTGTCAAGCAGGGTGGCGGTTGATAATGATCAGTTAAATGATTTCAGGTAGAGGTTAATAAAAAAATTGATTTGACAACCTGCGGAAGACTAATGATTTTGCAGGATAATAAAGAAAAGTATCTAAATTATAAGGTTGAAGGAGTACTTTATGAAGGTTAACCTGAACCAGAAAGGCATATTAGTGGTATTAACACTAATCATAGCTTTTTCGTTACCTTACTTATCCTTTGCGAAAGCGAATCCGGCCGACTACATTGTCCAGAATCTGAAGGTATCCGATGTACCTGAAGATGGTGGAGGTGGACTAATAGTAAGCTGGGCACCGTTACCTAAGGAGAGAAGGATTATTGAGTATCGAGTTTACCGAGGAGTAAACGCAGATACTCTTTTTTATATCGGTAAGATCGATGTAAATTTAAAGACAGGCATTGCAGGAGATTCGGTATTTTTTTATGATTCCGGCTGGCTGGGATTTGTAGATTTGGAGTCACCTGCCCGTCTGAAGGAAGAAAAAGGCAAGCGCTCTGATCGGACGCTTTATCGGGAGTTTCCGCGGGACATGCGGGTGAATGGACCTGAGCTGAATGAAAATTACGTAGTTTTGGGAATAGGTCAGGAGAAGGAGTATTTTCATCATGCAGAGAAGGTAGAGCGAGAGACGGACGAGGGCGAAAGCGAAGTTTATTCGGGTTTGCGTCTAAATCAGTTTGATGCCATGTATAAGCAATTGCATGCCGATAAGGAATACTTTTACACTGTGGTGGCAGTTGATGAAGCGCGGCATTATTATCCCGAAGCTGAGCCTGCCAGCGGCATACCTCGAGAGAATTCACCTGAGAAGCCCAAAGACTTGATGGCGGTGTTTGTGGAAGATGCAAACCGCCTGCAGTTTGAGTGGAAATTACCAGTAGAGCCTGATCCGGTGAACGGATATACTGTCTGGATGCTGGCAAAAGAGGACGAAGCCGATTTTGAATTATATAAAGCCGAGCAGAAATTAAAAGAAAAGAATAAATTAGCGCGGCTGGAAGATAGTGAAATTGCAGAAATGGAGACTGTGTACCAGAATCCAGCCTTTCAGATTTTCGGTGCGGAGTCTTCAGTATATACCGACCTGATCCATGGCAGTGTTGATATAATCGATGGCGTGATCAGTTATAATGGCAATGATTATTCTGTAGCTCCGGCAGACCTGGAAGATTACGATTTTATCTTTGCCTTTGAAGGCAGAGAATTCAATAGCTGGAGTAATTATGCTGAGATCAGCCGAACAACTTCTGCAGATTTACCTTTCGTTCAGCCGATCAATGAAAACACGGTATTCATAGTAACAGACCGCATAGAAGACAAAGGTGATTACAACACGATCAGCTGGGGCAAACCTATTGTAACTTTGACCAATACCACTTATACAAATGAAAAGAGAAGCAAGCTGCTCATCAATTATGAATATGTTACCAATAAAGAATACAAGGTCAAGAAAATACTTTTTAAGATTTATGACGAAGCCGGTAGTCTGATCAAAGAGATCAATGAATATTATCAGGATAATCAGATCACGGTGAAACTGCCGGAAGGCGCTGATCCTCATCAAAGTCTGCGAGTGGAGATCACCCTCACCTGTAAACCTGATCTGGGCGATTACGTAATTCTTCAAGATTTGAAATTCAATGATTTCACCCGTGCCTTAGCTCCCACGAAAGAGCTTTATATCAACGGCATAGATGTCAGCCAATACAATTATTATATTTACAAGCGGAATTACACCGATAAGGTATTCCGGCTGTCCAAGAAATTTGGTCCTACGCAGCGGGAATATAATGATAATATCAGCCATACGAATAATTTCAGTCTTCTGGTTGGCGAATATGATCTGGAAAAGAATCTGTATCTGGTGAATCCTTCCTTTTCGCTTTATCGGGAAGAGGGCGAAACTGAGGTGCAACGAGGCAGCATGATATCTACCAATATCTGGCGTTCAGAAGCAGATAAGCAAATTACTGATATACAGCAAAATATCGAAAAATATACAATAATGGCAGATACAATTGCTGTGGAAGACAAAGAAAATGTTTTGAATTATGTGGAGCAGCTAAAAAGTCAATTAGCGGCAATAGAGAGTGACCCTATCCTGGCTCAGGCAGCTCAGATCACCGATGATAAGAAGCGTTTGACTTTCTTGAGAAATCAGCGAAACATTGCCAAACGCGCCTTTGAATATAGAATGGTACTCACTGATGACAAAGGTCATTTCACGAGTATGGATATTTATGTGAATCCTGAAGGAACAAATGAGGATGAACGCTATGCCTTCTTTGGCGGAGTGGGAACTAATCATTTCTATCCGCGGTCAAACTGGTTTAAGTGGAATATGTTTCCAGCTTTGTTAGCCACTCTGCTTTTTGGGGGACTGGTTTTTGTGATGATCAAAAAAGCCAGGACAACCGATCTTTACATTAGACCTATAGCCGGAATTCAGGAAATTGACAACGCCATAGGACGTGCAACTGAGATGGGAAGACCTATCCTTTTTGTGCCTGGATTATCCAGTATTGGCGATGTGGCAACTCTGGCAGGATTATCCATCCTGGGAAGAGTAGCCAAGAAAGCAGCAGAATATGACACCAAGATTTTATGTCCGGTAAGAGATTATATAGTTCTGCCAATTGCTCAGGAAATCATTAAAGAAGCTCATTATGAAGCGGGCAGACCAGACAGTTATGATAAAAACAGTGCCTTTTTC
This sequence comes from Candidatus Cloacimonadota bacterium, assembly GCA_021735645.1. Classification (GTDB taxonomy): domain Bacteria; phylum Cloacimonadota; class Cloacimonadia; order Cloacimonadales; family TCS61; genus Stygibacter. The sequence continues at coordinate 19,799 of JAIPGP010000047.1, read as the reverse complement.
ATCACCACGGCACAGTTTGCTTTTGTTGCCGGTGTAAATGGTATTATGCTGAGGGAGAAAACAGCCACGAACTTCTATATGGGAATGTTCTGGGCAGAAGCTCTAATTATGACAGAAACCGGATCAGGCACAGGAGCAATTCAGATAGCCGGAACCGATGCAGTAACTCAGATACCCTTCTTTATCACTACCTGTGATTATACGCTGATCGGCGAAGAGCTATATGCTGCATCCGCTTATCTGGCACGTGAACCGCTGATGTTGGGAACATTGAAAGGTCAGGATTACCTAAAACTGATAATCACCATTTTTATCATTGCCGGTACCTTATTGAGTACTTTGCATTTGACATTCCTGATCAATGCTTTCCCGGATAAATAACAGGAGGATAGATGAAAAGGCAAATACCTTTAATAATAGTTATCGGCTTAGGCTTCTTATTCGTGGCTCACACGTTTATACCGTCTAAGACATCCGTAGATTTTTATGACTGGTGGGTAAGCTGGAGTAAAGCCATCTCACCCTTCGCAGTTGTTTTGGGAATTCTTAGTTTATTTATGGTGCATGGCACCAAGATACAGCGTAAAGCTCCCAACTGGCAGTATAGCGTGGTAACGCTTCTGGCATTAGTAGTAACGGCGTTTTCCGGATTCGCCTGGGGAACAAATGAAGGAACTCCATTCCTCTGGCTGTTTGCCAATGTGCAGATGCCCATGAGTGCCACGATGTTCTCGCTGCTGGCGTTTTATATCGCCAGTGCAGCTTATAAAGCTTTCCGGGCAAAAAGCCCGCAGGCTACTGTTCTTCTATTAGCAGCATTCATCGTGATGATGGGTCAGGTACCTATTGGAGCAGCAATCTCTAAATGGATACCGGAAACAGCCCAATGGATTTTGAATGTGCCGAATCTGGCAGCAAAACGAGGAATAGCCACGGGCGTGGGACTGGGAATGACGGCTACTTCGCTCAAGATACTACTCGGTATTGAACGCACCTATCTGGGTAGTGATTAAGGAGGAATGATGAATTTATTTGAAAAAATGAAAAATATAGATCGGCGATATATCTATCTGGTAGTTGCCCTCTGTATTATTATTCCTCTCCTGATTCCCTTCAATTCCCGAACTTATGTAACTGATCCTACTGCAAACCTCTATAAGAAAATAGACAGCTTCGCTGGAAAAGAAGATAAAGCTGTATTACTGAGTTTCAGTCATGACGCTTCTACCATGGCAGAGCTTTTTCCCATGGAAGTTTCTATTTTGCGTCATTGCTTTGAAAGAAATATCAAGGTTTTCACGATCTGCTTTTCTCCTCCTGCTGCTCCGTTGATGGCTTATGCCTTGAATGTGGCAAAAGAGGATTATCCCAATCTGAAATCTGGAGTGAACTACTGTAATTTTGGTTATAAACCCGCTGGACTTTTCCTGCCTATCGTTCTGGGAATGGGAGATGATGTGGCAGAAGCTGTGCAGACTGATGCAGATGGTAGAAAGATCAAGAATCTGGAGATACTGAAAGGCATCAGAAACTATGATGATCTTAACCTGATCATAGATTTTGCAGCTAGTGCAGCTGTATTCAGCTGGATCACCTATGCCCGTGTTCGCTTTGGAGCAAATGTGGCAGCAGGTGTGACCGCTGTGATGGCTGCAGATAATTATCCCTACCTGCAATCTGGACAGTTAGTGGGTATGCTTTCCGGTTTAAAGGGGGCAGCAGAATACGAGAAACTGGTGGATGTGTTTGCTGCCTATGAGGATACAGAATATCCCAATGGCAGAGAATTCAGTCCGGAAGTTGTCAAAGATACCTGGGTACCAATCATGTCGAAGAAAATATCTTATGATTCTCAAGGTAGTGTAGTACAGACAAATGTTGACCTTCCCTATAAATTTAAGCAGGCAAGAATCGGGATGAACGCCCAGAGTATTGCCCATATCATGATCATCGTATTCATCATCCTGGGAAATATTGGTTACTTTTTAACCAAGAAAAAGACCGCAGAAGTAAGTTAAGGAGGAAAGATGTTAGAATTTATTAGTAATCTTGTTGCAGTGCTTCTCACGTTATTTATCTTTTCCTTCCTTTATAAAGATAATCCCTTCTACCGTTTTGCCGAGCATCTGCTGGTAGGTGTTTCCATGGGTTATGCCATACCGCTGGTATATATCAATGCCTTTATTCCCTTCGTATATCGCCCGATCTTTTTAGAAGGTAATTTCTGGCTGATCATACCATCCTGTATCGGTATTCTTTACATATTCCGGTTTACCAGAAATTTAAGCTGGCTTTCACGTTATCCTATCGCTTTTGGTATGGGTATCGTGGGTATGGGTGTGCCTATGAGTATGCACTCTTCTGTGCTTGTGCAGATGAGAAATGCCATGCTGCCAATTGATAATATCAATACTTTATTAATCTTTATCGGAACAGTTTCTATCCTGCTTTATTTCTATTTTTCTAAACCGCATAAGGGACTCTATGGTAAATTTACTAATATTGGTATCTGGTTTATGATGGTGGGTTTTGGTGCCTCATTTGGTTATACAGTGATGGCTCGTATTTCCCTTCTGATTGGACGAGTTCAGTTTATCTTAGGTGATTTTCTGGGATTGATCAAGTAGAATAGATAAATATATAAGCCCCCTTCTATCTTAGAGGGGGCTTTTTTGCTTTCTGGAAAACTCTGATAAAGCTATCGCAGCTGCTGCTCCCACGTTGAGTGAGTTCTTCCAGCCCCGCAAAGGGATCACCAGTATCTGGTCTGCCAGCTTAATAATATCTCTGGAAATGCCTAATGCTTCATTTCCCACGATCAACGCTGCGGGGAATAATAATTCCTGATCATAGATCGATTTAGCTGTAGATGCCGTTTCCAGAGCATAGATATGATAACCTTGAGCGCGCAGAGACTCTAGGGCATCAGCAGTATCAGCAAACTTGAATGCCCTGATCTGCTCGCGTGTACCCATGGAAGTTTTAACTACTTTCTCATTATCTGGCGTATAGCCACAAAAATAGATGTCCGTGACACCAAAGCATTCCGCAGAACGGATGATAGCTCCCACATTGAAAGAAGATCGCAGGTTATCAAGTATCAGTACTACTGGAAACTCAACTTTCAGGTCTCTCTCACCATCTACTCTTTCTATCAGGAACTGGTGATCTTTTTGATCATGACGCAGTTCCTGCTCAATAGGAACTACTATTTTCAAAAACTCCCGCCGGTCTATATCTGCAAACAGCTTCTGTGAGGCTATCCGGTAATCTTCGCGTTCGAAATAGGAAAGGAAAACCGCAAAGCTGGCGATCAATTCCTGCCTTACAAAGCTATCTTCCCAGTTCTGCTCAATTTCGGATATGAACTTGATCACTTTGGAGCTCTTACTTGATTTACTGAGTTTTTGAAATTTATTAATTGAGAAATTCATCACTATCATCTATCGTAATGCCATGGGCAATCAGTTCTGCTTTAAGAGTTTTCACTTGCTCTCGTAATTCCTTTATTCTGAATTCCCGACCCACAAAGAGTTTATTGAACCTTTCCAGCTCTGCTTTTTGACCTTCCAATTCCGTTGTTCTTTCCTGCACAAGCTGTTCCAGATGAGTGCGATACTCTGCGAGCTCTATTTCTGTATTATGCCGCTCTGTAACATCTCGAGCTATTATTATCATGCTGTTTATCTGCTGCTCCTGCATAATTGGTGAGACGCTGATTTCAAGGATTCTTTTATCACCAGCAGCATTTATGATATCTATATTTTTGGTTAATTGCTTCACCGTAACAGAATGTGTCATCTCGTTTATTAGTTGAACACGCTCAATCTGGTCTTCTAAAGGCAGAAATTGGTCTATAGAAGAGCCTATTAGTTGTTCTTTGGTCACACCCAGATAATCTAATCCGTACTGATTAATATATAATATCTTACCGTGCAGGTCATGGGTTATGATAAGATTTTGCAGTTTTTCTGCCAGGATACGGTATTTTTCTTCACTCTGTGTCAGCTCCAGTTCAGATAATTTTCGCTCAGTGATATCCCGGGTTACTTCCGAAAAGCCATTTACTTTCCCATTTTCTATTATGGGTGAGTATGATAATTCCAGGTAGTGGATATTACCATCAAGGTAAGGTAATGAATATTCTGCATGAAAACTTTCCCCGCTAAGCACCCGGCTGTGAAGTTTTTCCCAATAGGCTATTTCTGCTTCGTTTTTCAGATGAGTGTGTGGTGGGTCTCCCGGAACTACATCCAAACCAATAGCTTCTTTCATAACCCGCTTATAAGCATAATTAAAATATACTGGTCTTCCTGATCTATCACCCAGTAAAATGAAGTCACTGGTGTTATTTAAAATGGACTCCATTTGAGCAGTTTTGGCATTGATCTCTTTTTCCAGAAGCTTCTGCCGGGTTATATCTTGAAATGTGCCATAAACACGGACACACTTGCCTTCCTGCATTTCCCTCAAGCCCATGGCTTTTCTCCACCTGATATTGCCCTTTTCCGTGATGAACTCAGCTTCAAATTCTAAAGGTATACCTTTATTGATCAGATCAGACATCTTTTTGCCGATCATCTCGCGGTATTCTGCCAGATAATAATCCTGATGCTCAAATAAGCCCGGCACATGCTCGCTATCAGGAATTTCCGCTACATCACACATGCCTTTAGTCCAAACTGCTTTACCAGTTTCGATATTCATTTCCCAACCGCCAATTTTCGCAAATTTCTCCACTTCATTTAATAGCCGCTGGTTCTCACGCAATTTTTTTTCCATTTGAATGCGATCAGTAATTTCAGGAAAAACAACAATTCCAGCAATAATTTTGCCGTCTTCATCACGAAGAGGCTCAGCACTGGCAGATATCCAGCGATCTCCATCCGGATGAGGTATGATAATCTCCCGGTTCTTTGTACTGATACCTTGTGATATCGCCTTTGTTAATGGCATTTCGGCAGGTTCTATCAAACTGCGGTCGGGATTAAGCATAGGCATGATCTTATGCTGCCCGGGCAGCATAGTCTCTCCTGATGTGTTAGGTTCATAATGAACCAGATCAGATGCTGGCTGGTTATATAAAGTCTGAAATGTATCAGGAACGCCAGTGATTAATACAGGAATCGGCATCTGCTCAATGGCAAATTTCAGAAGCTTTTCATTGCGTTCCAGTTTTTTACGCGCTATTATCTGCTCTGTTACATCCTCCACAAATGCTATATATTTGTCACCTGAGAGCCTTTTCCCGATCTCATTCCAGATTCTTTCTTCACCATTCTGGCAAATATAAGTTATCAGACTGGTAGAAATATCCTCTTTCCGTAATTTATCAAAATTCTCTAATTCCTGCTTGATACTGGATGGGTGCATAATGTCTGGAAGCCCCATTTCCAGCAATTCCGCTTCCTTATATCCGGTCATCTCACAAAATGCTTTATTCACCTCCAGATAAGAGCCATCAGCATCGATGGCAAAAAAACCATTAGGTGCGTTTTCCACATAAAACCTGAATTTATACTCTGAGAGTGCTAATTGCTCTTCCATTTTTACTTTCTCAGTGATATCCCGAATTGCGGCAATGCGAATTTGTTCGCCCTTATACTCAAAGTTTCTCGCTTCTATCTCTGCCAGGAAACTACTGCCATTTTTACGGTTCAAGGTAATACGGTATGGATGTGTATGTTCCTTAGTTATATTTTCATTAACCTTTGCCTTGTCCTTCTCGGGGATAATATCAAAAATATTGAAATCTTCCAAATCTTCCTGCTCAAAATTCGTCAATCTCAGGAAACGATTATTAGCATCAATTGCCTTGCCATTTTTATGGATCAAGATACCTTCAAAGGTAACTTCAGATAATAACCGGTAACGCTCTGCACTCTCCTTTAATAATTGTTCTGTTGTCTCGAGCTGTTTAATAATATCCTGCTGCTTGTGACCTAAAACTTTCAATTCCTTATTTTGGGCCAGCAATTCCTCATTCTGGCAGGCTATTTTTTCGCCTTTGAGTTTCAGCTCCTGTTCAGTCTGTTTCATCTCTGTAACATCTGTAAAGTATTCAAACATCCCCAGAAATTCTCCATTTTTGCCCAATATTGTTTTGCTATGCACAATTATATTACGACTTAAATTCTTTATTTCGGGTAACTCAATTATAAAATTGCTGGGTGCGTTACCTTCCAGTATTTTATTCAACAGGTGAGAGTTGCTTTTGCCGATTTCGTTGGACATTACATCATAGAATTTCTTTCCTATCACCTCTGTTCTGGATTTATTAAACAGGCTGCAAAATAGATCATTAACCCGGGTTACTTCAAAATCACTATTGATCTGCCAGAATGGTACTGCAATATTAAATATCTGCTGCAAAAGATTCTCTGCCTCAGCAGCTTTCTCTTCTGCCATTTTTTCCTGGGTCAGATCACGGCTGCTTACCACGATCCGTCTTACTTTTCCGGCAGTATCATAATATGGAAAGTATTTCACATCATTGAAAAAAGGCTTACAATTTTCAAAGCCAAACCAGCTTTGGTAGTGAACTACTTCGCCTTTCAGGCATTTTTCCAGTGCTGGTTTCACCTGCTTTTCAAATAGCTCCTCGCCTATAAATTCCTGAATGCTGTGACCGACTATATCTTCTAAAGGTTTACTATAATACTGCTGGTAGGCGTTGTTAACGTTTTGATATACAAAATCAGTATTTAATATTGAGATAGGTTCCTGTATGGCATTGATGATATATTCATACTCCTGAAGCAGATTCTTCTGCTCTTCATATTCCGGTGTGATATCTAACACTCCTAAAAGTAGTACTTCAACGCTTTTGCCGTTAGCTGACGGAAGGCTTATTTTTCCACCAGTCAGTACAGCATAAAAATACTCGTTATTCTTTCTCAATAAGCGGGTTTCCAGTTTCCGCCCCTCTGGATTCTGATAGAATGATTTGTATTCCCGGGTGAGAAACTCTTGATCTTCCTGATTAATAAATTCAGCTAAATGCCTGCCCTTCAGTTCAGATTTTGCATAATCCAGTAGTTGACAAAGTTTCTCATTTGCATCCAGTATTAAACCCTTTTTATCTAAAACAAGATATCCCAGAGGTGCCTTCTCAAAGAAAAGAGTACTCAAATCAGTTACCGTTTCATGCTGCTTTTTTAATTTCATTCTTCACCTGCCAGCCTTTTCAATATATTCTCATAATGCATTTATGGATATTTTTTCAAATACAGTCAAGGCAAATATCTCACATGTATCCCGCTTCACTGATAGACTAAAAAATCTGTACCAGCAAACATTGCTATTGGCAAACCTTTTAGCAACTCTGCTCGCATCCCCCCGAAATTTCTCAGGGTTTTTGTTTTCATCTTCACCCTGAAAGGGTGTAACTACGGCGAAGCCTGATAGCCATGGGTTGCACCCATGGACCCAAAACCACGTAAAGTCCCACCCCTTCCCGCTTTCGGCTTCGCCGAAAGCGGGAAGGGGTGGGATATTTTTCGTTCATTATTCCATGGGTTTCATCCCGATATATCGGGACTATTAGGCTTGCCGTAATACAACCTTTCAAGGTAAAGAATAATTTCAAAAGATAATAACCTGTAAATCTATATTAATTTACGTGTTATGTGTTGTTATTAGTAAATAAAACAGAGGGATGCAAGCTTTGCAACTTTGGAAGAGATTTCATTTTCAAGATGAGAAATGAACCTGATAAAGAAACCTTCATAGATATAATTTATTGATATAATATATCTTAGAGTTATGCCATATTTGAGTAAAAAAAAATCTTCAATAATTATAAAATAGCACTTGACTTTTTTTTTAGTAAAATCGTTTAGAGTCGTAACTGAATTTTCGAGTGAAGAATTCAGAGTATAAAGGAGGACATGATGCCGTTTTGTAAAAGATGTGGAAAAGAGATTTCTGCAAATCTCAAAGTGTGCCCTGTATGCGGAGCTAAAATCAACTACATTCGCGATGAAGATGATGTTTATGATGAAGATTTTGACCTGGATGATGAGCTGGGATTAGATGAACTTGATATTGATGATGATGAAGAGGATGAAGATAGCTATGAAGATGATTATGAAGATGATTTTGCCGACCTTGAAGATGAGGATGATTAATTTATTTTCACTATTCTCAGCTTGACCAAGGCATTTTCAGCTAAGGATTAAAAAAACTCAGGTCATATATGGTTTCTATCATATATGACCTTTTAATTTTGTTCGCAAGTTTACTTAACCGAGCGGTCTTCTCTAATTTCGGAAAATACCAGTTTTTAATTTCCAGGCATCCCCCTGTTTTTTTAATATACATCAGACTTAACTAACAGAATTGGATAGAGATAGTGTGTGTTTCAGGGGTCAACCATCCGGGAGGTCGATAGACCTCCGCATGGTGACGACTTGATATTTTGATTTTATATAGAAGCAAAGAATAAAATTAATTTCGGGGGGATGCCAGGTTTTTAATTTCCTGGCATCCCACCTGTTTTTTTGAAAACTGCTCTGGATATCTCAATAATTTATAGATGGTTAGCCGCTTTTTGTTATATCTAATTGTTCACTCTCATTAACACCAGGTTTTAACCTGGTGAGAAGCGAAAAAAACCTATGTAGAGTGGCTTCAGCCACTTCTCATAATAACAATTCTGTCCTGCTTGTATTATGAGATAACTAACTCTAATTTATATGGAAGTCACTGAAGTGACTACACAGTGTTCGTACATCATTAACCCCCAAATGAATTTGGGGGTTAATGAGAATGGTCTTACTGCTACTTTTGGTGATCTACAATGAAATTAATTACAGAGGGATGCCAGATTAAGAGGAAAAATATTTGACAAAAAAATAAAAGAAACTGATAATTACAATGGAGGAAATGATGAAAAACTATTTGGTATTGGTTATATGTATAATACCTTTTTGTTTGATGATGGGAAGTATATCGATTTCTGAAAGTGCAGTGGTGAACTTTACCATAGCAAGTGGCTATCAGATGGAATTGGGGCAGGAATACTTTACTAATAGTGAGTCGTTTAAGAAGGCAATTTATGTTCCAGCGGGTGCAGAGGTGGAATGTAATGTAAGCGGGTCTGGCAGTATTGAGATCAGTGATAAGCTGCGCCTGCGGGATATTGATCTTGTGGTACTGACAGCAGAAATTGAAGAAGATTTTTCAGTAGATGATAAATTGCAGATAGCTGTCAGTTATGCCGGAGCTGCTGAAGAATTTCAGGCAGCGATGTGTGGCTCATTTAAGCGGATGTATGAGGCATTATTCCCGGAACTGACAGAAACTGCCGGCTGGCGTGATATTGAGGAATTGCAGCCGAGTATATTATTTGTCTATCCTGAGACAGATAATACCTCATTCTGGCAGGCTTATGACTATTTGAAGGAATGGAAAGCCCAGAAAGGATATCTGATATATGAATATGAACTGCCTGCCAGTGCTGGTACGGGCATATTAAAGAATTATATCCAGGATGCTTATGACAATTGGGATATTCCGCCGGAATATGTGTGTCTGCTGGGAGATGCCGGGGGAGACTACAACATTCCGGCTTATTACTGGGAGACTGGAGAAAGCGATCACTATTATTCAACTCTGGCTGGTGATGATGAACTTAGTGATCTACATATTGGCAGGCTGTCATTTAATACTATCAATGAGCTGCAGACCATCGTCTATAAGATAATCAATTATGAGCGTAATCCCTATCTGGATAATACAAGCTGGTTTTCCCGGGCGTTACTCACAGGAGACCCTACTTCATCAGGGCAGTCCTGCGTATATACCAATATTAATATTCGTGAACTGATCGAGAATAATCATCCTGAATATGATTATATGGAAGTATATGAAGCACCATTTGTCAATCAAATGCTGACAGCAGTTAATCTGGGAGTGAGTTATTTTAATTATCGCGGTTTCTGGGGGATGAGCAGCTGGTATCAAGGGACTGCACAATCTTTGAATAATGGTATGATGCTGCCCTTTGTGGTTATCAGCACCTGTGGAACGGGAGATTTTGCCGGATCAGGAGCCTGCCGCAGTGAATCATTTATCAGAGCAGGTTCAGTATCTAATCCCCGAGGAGGAATTGGAGCAGTAGGCACAGCCACCACAGCTACACATACCTGTTTTAATAATTGTTATGCAATGGGCACAGCTTATGGCTTATTTGCCGAAGACCTGAGAACAATGGGTGCTGCCCACACCCGGGGCAAGACCTCTTTGTGGCTGAATTATCCCCAAAATCCCGATGATGCATCTATCAGGTTTTCGCACTGGAATAATCTGATGGGTGACCCTTCAGGAGAAATCTGGGTGGGAGTTCCGCAGGAACTAAATGTAGATTGTGTAGAGGTTTATGCCAGATCACAGGAGATTCTGCGGATCAGAGCAATGGATCAATATGGTAATGGAATAGAAGGATTATATGGCTGTGTTTATAATACTGAGCATGATGAGCAGCATTTTAACTGGAGCAATGCTGAGGGCTATTGCACTTTTTATATTGATGAGCTGGATTCAGATGAATATATGCTAAGTGTAAGTGGCAGGAATTATTATCCATTCCAGCAGGAAATCGAAATTGTGGATAGCAATGATCTGGAGATCAGCGATCTGGAATTTATTGATGAGAATTTAACCGGCAGTTTTGAACCTGATGAAACTGGTGTTATCAATTTTACTCTGAGTAATAACAGTGGGGTATCCTACGAAAATATTTTAGTAGAGATCGGTAGCAATGACAGCAATATTCAGGTAGAAGAATCAATGACAATAGCGATTATGACTGCTGGAGAGAATCTATCAATAAATGATATTCCGGTTCATTATTCAGGTTCTGGCACAGAGGCTTTTGACCAATATATCAGCATCAGCCTAACGAATAATAATATGAATCTGGAAGACTATTATCTCTTTCCGGTAAGTGAGATACAATTAGAGATCAGCGGTTATCAATTCAGTGATGATAATAATAACCAGCCAGAACCAGGGGAAAATGTTTATCTGAGTTATGAATTGACTAATATTGGTGCAGAAGATCTGGATAATGTGGCACTGGAAATAGTAAGCAGCAGTAATCTGATAGTGCTGACAGACAATACCCAGTTTCCTGGTAATATAGGGACAAATGAGATTTACAGTTCTGCGATACCGGTAATGCTGCAGATTTTACCGGAATACATTGGCGGAAATGAAGCTGCTTTATATTTTAGATTAACCAATGAATCAGGTTATGAGCAGGAACTGGAAATGCTATTTACTGTGGGCACAACATCATCTTCAGAACCGACAGGACCAGATGAATATGGCTATTGCATCTATGATACAAGTGACAGTGAATATCAGTCAGTAGAATACAACTGGATAGAGATCAATACGGAAGAGGAATTATCTCTGCCGGATAGTGGAGATATGGGCAGTGTGTGTCAGGTAGAATTGCCCTTTACGTTGCGGTTTTATGATCAGGATTATGACCAGCTTAGCGTATGCTCAAATGGCTGGGCAGCCCCAGGCTATACGGAAAGTGCTTCCTTTATGAACTGGACTATTCCTGGAGAAGGGGGTATCTCTCCGATAATTGCCGTATTCTGGGATGATCTGGTGAATTCAAACGGTGGAATTTATACTTATTATGCTGAACCTGAGCACTGCTTTATCATTGAATGGGATAATCTTTTAAATGACTGGGATAACAGCGTGGAGACTTTTGAGCTGATTATTTATGACCGGGAATATTATCCCGCCTCAAATGGTAATAATCAAATGAAATTCCAGTACAAGGATTTCAATAACACTAATCAAGGCAGCTATTCCGGTTATCATAATGGCAATCATGGTCAATTTGCCACAATCGGTATAGAAGACCAAAGTGGTACTTGCGGCGTGCAATATACCTTTAATAATTCCTATCCTGAGACCGGAAGTGAGTTAACCGATCAAAGTGCCCTGATGATTGGCGGGATGCCAATTCCAGAAGAATGTCCCTGGATCCTTGTGAGTGATGTGCAATATTATAATGCTGCTGGCAGCCAGACAATATCTCCGGGCGACTTTGTTGAAGTTTTGCTTGATCTGCAGAATATCGGCAGTGAAAACAGCGGGAATCTGGAAGTAACTTTCAGCAGCGAAGATATCCGGAATATTGAAATAATTGATGGGAATATTGGATATATAACGATAGCTGCTGGAGAAACTGCTGCCGGTATATCTGGACTAAATTTTGTACTAAGTGAAAATTGTTCTCCCGTGCAGCTTTTGCATTTTCAGCTGGAGATAACTAATAATGAAATGACCTGGAACTATCCGGTCAGCCATTTATTGATAACCCCCAGGATAGATTTTTCTGAGAATCCACTGAATCTGGGTGAAGTGATGTGTGGATTCACTATGGAACATATTCTGGAAATCAGGAACAGAGGGACAGCTGATTTGGAAATACTGTCAATAGAATCTTCCAGCCAGGAATTAAGTTTTGATTTTGAACCGTTACTCATAGAACCCGGAGGGGGTGAAAGTCTTTTAATAAACTACTTAAGCAGCCAAGTGGGTGAAATTAGTGAAAGTCTGGCAGTTTGCAGTAACGATTTGATAGACAGTCTGCTGATAATCCCGGTAGTGGGCGTCTCTGTATTGCCGCCTGAGATTAATATAGACACTTCAATTCACCATATTCAGGTTGAGGAGAACTCAATTTATAACTATGCACTAACACTTGAAAATACAGGAGAAGGAGCCCTGCAAATTGAGGCATCACTTTCCGGATATAGTAACTCACAACTGGGAGCCAAATTTGGTGGAGGTCATCTGAACCTGTCCTATCCAATAATAACCGGCGAAGAATTTACCATTGAAGCCTGGGTAAGGATGGATGGCTCTGGTTTTCATACTCACCCGGCAAATCCGATTTTTTCCCAAAGAGATAATGAAACAGGCGGAATACGGGCAGCTGTAGGTTTTTTTTCCTCTTCTGTATCGGGCGATACCAAACTGGGAGTTTCCGGAGCTGATACTCCCGGGCTGATAATTGTAACTGAGGCACCACCCCAGGGAGAATGGCATCATTATGCTGCTGTAGTAAGTACTGAAACTGCCCAGATATATATAGACGGGGAGCTTCGCGTAGCAGAGATTAATCTGGAAAGCGGTGGATATACAAATAATGTTGCTCATGTAACAGTGGGTGCTCATAAATTTAGTGGCAGTGTGAAATCTTCGCTTGATGGTATGATGGATGAGGTGAGAATCTGGAACAGGGCATTATCAGATAATGAATTGAATTACTATATGAATAGAAGCCGTGATCCTGAAAGCGAGTGCCTGGCTGCTTACTGGACTTTTAATAGTGCTGGTGACTGGCAGGATATATCTAATTCAAACTTGATCGTAACCCCGGTTGATGAAGTATGGCAGGAAGATTCCGCAGCCGGGATCAGAGACTGGATAGAAATTGAGAATAGCTCCATTACTGTAAATGGCGGGGCGGAAGCGGCTATCAATCTGATAATTGACAGTTCCTGGCTGCCTGATCTGTATGAAGAATATACCATAGACTTTATATTGTCAACTAATGATCCGCTATTGCCGGAAGTTACAATTCCCTTTATTGTGCAACTTGTTCCGAGTGAAGAAGATAATAATACAATTATAGCTCAGAATTGTCTGCAGCAGAATTATCCTAATCCTTTCTACTGCGGCAGTCAGAGAAATAATATTCTTAATATAGAATACTCTCTGGCAGAAGATATCTCAGCAGCAGAAGTGGTGATATATAACATAAAAGGACAGAAGATCACCTCTCTTGAGATTGATGTAACAGAAACAAGAAACGGAAAGGTGATATGGGATGGTAGAAACTCAAAAGGTAATCCTGCTGCCAGTGGAGTGTACTGCTATACCCTGAAAGCAGATGGCAAAAATGTCTGCAGCAAAAAGCTGGTGCTTCTGCGATAAACTTCTTCAACTGATAGATTCTAAATAAGGGGTTTTTCCTCAACCAGGAATGGAACGCTGATGCTACGGATTTCACAGATCAGCGCTGATTTTTTTTAATTTATGGCAATATATACTGTTGATTGCATTATTAAATCCGTGTAACTCTGTTTCATCCGCCCAATCTGTGTTCTATATCAATTACTGGAAATCACAAACCAGCCCAATTCAGGAGTCAAGCACTAGCTGCGAAAACCAGTATTAATACATGTCCCAAAAATAATACTTGACTTAATATCCCTGATGCATTAAGTCTCGCTCAGGTTTCAAAGCTTGCTTATTCCCCCGAAATTTGTAAGGATTAAAAATGATTAAAGGAATGAAACAGAAGGTGGTAAAGGATGCCATAATTGCAGAAGCAAAAAAGCAGTTTCTGGTAAAAGGAGTGCACAAAACCACCTTACGTTCTATTGCCAGAAAACTCAGTATGGCGATTGGTAATTTGTATTATTACTATAAGTCCAAGACAGATATCTGCATTGTTATCTGGCATACATACACAACCACTTATATAGCAGAATTTAATGAGAAAATGAGCAGATGCGGGGATGTAGAGCCAAGCGGTTTAGAAGAGATCAGAGCCTATTATGCTGATCTGTTTGCCTATTGCAGGCAAAATCCGCTTTATGTGGAGTTGATAGCATATTCCATGCAGGAAAAGCCTCGTCAAACCGGCAGTGACCCGGATATTGATGAGCTGGCCCGGGAGGCGAGAGACAGCATTAAAACGACTCTGGTGGCATTATATGAGCGGGGCATAAAAGATGGCAGTATCACTGCCCCCATCACAAATGTTCTCTATGAAGCCTGGAGCTTTAATATTGCTTATATTGCCATTATCATCAATATTGTCCGCTACAGTGAGATTGATGATTGCATTTATGAGTATTATGTGAACACCTATCTGGAGAGATTAGCCTGCCACTGATTTTGCCAGAGAAAAAAAGGAGGATGTAATGAAGCTGAAGATATTCATTATTTTCTGTCTTTGCAGCTCATTTGGCTTAAATGCCCTGGATTGCGAATTTGTCATGCACGAGATTTCCGGAGATTTTCAGGAAGGTATGGAAATCTCTTCTCTGGATTTCGATTTTGATGGTGATAATGACCTGCTCACTGTGGGCACCACTTCCATGCTCTGGCTTAATGACGGTAATGGCAATTTTTCCAGCATTGAGCTTCTCACAAATAACGGCATGCCACGCTCAATAAGGGCTGCTGACCTGGATGATGATGATGATAATGATATTGTGATCGCTGCCCTCACAAGTAATCAGGTTATAATTCTGGAAAACAATAATATGGTATTCACCAGCTCAGTACTGGATAATTCTCTGGTGATGCCGCATACTATTGATCTAAAAGACCTGGATGGAGATGGTGATATTGATATTCTGTGCAGCGAGTTTGATAACAGCACTGCCCTCAGCGAGATTGTCTGGTGGCAAAATAACGGCAATCTGGAATTCTCCGCTAAAATAACTATCTCGGAAGTGTTCCAGCAATCCACCTTTATCTTTGCGGACTTTATCAATGATGACGACTATATGGATGTGGTTGCCTGCGGTGAATTAAATAGTGACCTCATCTGGTGGCAGAATGATGGTAATCAGAATTTTGGGGAGGGCGAATTGATCGATGGCAATATCAATCGCATTCACACTGTGATCGGCAGCGACCTTGATGGTGACGATGATATAGACATCCTGGGTGCTGCCTGCCTGGGAAGCCTGCTTGCCTGGTGGGAAAATGACAGCTCCGGCGACTTTATACGGCATGATCTGGGTACTCTGGGCGGAGCACTCTGGATGGATAGTGCAGATTTTGACCTGGATGGCGATCAGGATCTATATGCTGTAGGTCAGGGACCCAGCAATGCGCTAATCTATGAAAATGACGGCAGCCAGAATTTTAGCGAAAATCCGCTGCCCGGTGAATTTAATGACGGCTTTAGTGCTGCCTCAGCAGATTTTGATAATGATGGTGACCTTGATCTGGCTGCCATTGGGAGAAGCTCAGACCAGATTTGCTGGTGGGAAAATCTCTTGTATAGCGTTCAATTCAGTGCCTGTCCCAATAGCGGACATTTCCCGCTGGAAGTGCAATTTACTGATGATTCCTGCTTCATTGATCCTATCACTGCCTGGGAATGGGATTTCGATAATGACGGCAGCATTGATTCTCAGCAGCAGAATCCGCTCTGGGTCTATGATGAACCTGGTATATATTCGGTCAGCCTCACAGTAACAACCCCGGCTTTTACGAAATCGATTATTCTTCCTGATCTGATCAGCGTCTTCAATGGTGAAAGTGCGTTGAACTTTTCCGGCTCTGAGGCTCTGAACTGCCCGGCAGCACCGGATCTGAATATAGTTGATGCTTTCACTTGGGAAGCCTGGATGAATCCTCATAATTACGGCTCAGTAAATAACATCGGTTTTGGCAGGATATTTGATAAAACAACGCTTTCCGCCTATTTGATTGAAATCAGTTCTGCTTATAATTCTCATAGTCTTATCTTGGAATTTGAAAACACAGATGGTGAACTGATCCGCTGCAATACACCCGCAAATTCCATTGCCCTGAATGTCTGGCAGCATCTGGCAATCACATATGATGGCATCAGCGACCTGCATATTTATCTGGATGGTATGGAAACCGCCTATGATAGCGACATTCCGCCTCAGGGTAATATTGCGGATAATCTGGATACAGACCTGCTGATAGGACTGTCTGCCAACCAGGTCTGGGGTTTCACGGGTATGATCGATGAGATCAGGCTGTGGCAGGATGTGCGCTCTTATGCTGAAATCCAGAATATGATGTTTTACCACCAAAACGGTTATGAAGCTGGTCTGCTTGCCTGCTGGGAACTTAATGAAGGCTTTGGCGAAACTGCCGGCGACCTCGCTGCCCATCAGCATGACGCTCAGATCATAGATGCTCAGTGGTGCCAGGGCATGGAACTGGTGCCTGCTGCCATAGAGGAAAATGAAATTGCTCCCCTGCCGGATCTGCAGCTCCGGGCGTATCCCAATCCTTTTAATCCTCACACGATCATTGAATTTACTCTGCCTTTCGAGGATTTTATCACTTTGACTATCTATAATGCCAAAGGGCAGAAGATTAATACACTGGTGAATTGCTTCCTGCCAGCTGACATCTATGAAATCTCCTGGGACGGCAAGAACAGCCAGAAGCTGGCAGTTGCCAGCGGCTTATATCTCTATAAAGTGCAAACATCACAGCAGACGCAGACTGGCAAGATCACTTTATTAAAATAAATTTCCCCCGGAAAGAAAAGAAACCTGATAAGCTGGAAACAGCCTGTCAGGTTTTTCTTTCAGTAGACTTTGCAAAACAGCGTCAGTAATTTCTGCTTATTTTATCCGTTCTGCCAGCCAGATCTCGAGTTCGGAAACGATATCGCTAATATGAGAAGTTTCTGAAGCTGAAGTAATGGCTCTATAATTCTTATTATCCCATTCCCAGTCAGGGTCTCCGGCTGTTATTATAAAAATAGCGTTATCTGTTTCAGTATGTTTGCTCGTGAAATTATTAAGTGAGGCATTAAATTTCATCCCCGCTTCGCAGGCATCCATGATAATTATTGCGTCATACTCAGCAGGATTGACTTTCTTCAGAGAAGAGAGACCATTTATCTCGATAGTGGCTCTTTCCCCGAAATCATTGATTATTCTACTCACAATTTGTTCTTTAAACTCGGTAGTTGTCATGGCAATAAGTATCCTGCTCTGCGCCCCAGGATTAATTACTCTCTGCTCTGGGCTTTGTTTGCAGCCTGACAATAATAGGATAATCATAATAACCAAAATAATATTTTTCAAAACAAACCCCTTGGATTTTTATATATAGCTCCCGGAAAGCTCAAATTTGTCAAGAAGATTTGCTGCTTACAAGTTTCATCAGGAATTCAATATAGCTCTATCACTAAGTCAGACGTGCACCGCCAGTATACTCACAGGTGGGGCGCAGATGACGACTATTATTTCCACAGCTAAGTGCACGAAAGTCGTCACCATGCGGAGGTCTATCGACCGGGAGGTAACTTAGGTTATAATTACCCCGACTGAAACCGGATGTTAGTTAAGTCTGATGTATATTAATCAAACAGGGGGATGACTGGATTTGCTGCTTACAAGTTTCACCCGGAATTCAATATAGCTCTATCACTAAGTCAGACGTGCACCGCCAGTGTACTCACAGGTGGGGCGCAGATGACGACTATTATTTCCACAGCTAAGTGCACGTGCACCGCCGGGTACTTCCAGGTGGGGCGCAGATAACGACCGCTATCAATCACTACGTGAAAATATACTTGCTTCGGTGAAAAACAAAGATTGTTGCTGATAACTGCTCGTAGTTCTCGCCCCACTTCGGGAGTACCGCCAGCAGTGTAATTCCTACTTATCTTTTCTGCTTGTCACTGAGTAGTGACAAAATATATATTGACAGCTTTTAAGGAATAATTAGGTTTTGTCACTGCTGAGTTACTAAACATTGGAGGTAAAATGATTAAATATGTTGATCAACTTGTGAGAGCAGGGCTAACTGAATATGAAGCAAAGACATATTATGCACTTTTGCAGAAAAACAGTCTGACAGCGACTGAGATCTCACGATTAGGGTCAGTTCCCCGCACACGAGTATATGAAGTATTGAATAATTTAATTCAGAAGGGTTTTTGTATAAGCATTGAAGGTAAAGTACGTCAGTTCAGGGCAATCAATCCCCAGTTTGCCTTCAATGATTTTATAGAAAGCATGGATAAAGACCTGGAGCGCAAGAAGCAGGAGGTTTTATCCGTTCGTGAATTACTCACCCCGCTGTATGAAGCAGAGAAAAACAATACGGAATCAATTGAATACGCCTATATCGTGAAAGAGCGAAATCATATTACTGAGAAGTTAAATGAGCTGGGAGGTGAAGCAGCCAAAGAGATAATAACCTTCAGTAAAACTCCCTATGCAGTTGATATGGAGAAGCCTATAGATCGCGGATATGTGGAATATATTCAGGGATTAAAATACAGATTTATCACAGACGAGAAGGATCTGGAAGATGAAAGTCACCTTAAATTCATGGAATTATGGGAGAAAGTAGGAGCTGATATCCGTGTTGTTAAAGAAGTTCCGGTCAAGATGATCATCTTTGACCGCAAAACCATTGTGATCAGTTTACCGGATAAAGTAACCACGAAACCTCAATACACTTCTATGATCATTGAGCATGAGGATTTAAGCAGGTTTTTTCTGCAGATATTCGACCTCTATTACCGGGAGGGAAAAAGGTTTGAGGATTATAAAAGCGAAAAAAAGGAGAAGAAATTATGAGACGAGTTTTATTAGGTTTATTACTTTTCAGTAGTTTATTACTGATGGGTCAGGAAATTTTCACCATCGACAACACCGGAATGGGAGATTATGAAAATTTCAATACTGCCATAGTCTATCTGAATGGTTTAACGGAGTTACCGGAAAGCGGGATAATTTTTAATGTAATACCAGGACAGGAATTTAATGAAACACCAGGGATGATCACAGCAGTGGGAACAGAAACGGCTCCCATAATTTTCCAGAAGAACGGTGAAGGAGAAAATCCTAAAATTAACAGTATCGAAAATATTGAATCCATGCTGCATTTTGAAGGTGCGTCCTGGATAACCTTTGATGGAATTGATGTTACTGATCCCATTGCCGAAGATGAGCTGCGCTTTGAAAAGGGAGTTTACATCTTTGCCTCTGATCATATTTCCATCATTAACT
>JAIPGP010000046.1 GCA_021735645.1 Candidatus Cloacimonadota bacterium | reverse complement strand
CCTTATTAACTATAGTATTAAGCTCTTCTCTTTCTTCTTCTGTTAATGTAACTTTATACTTTATCATAATCACCTCACTTTTTTATGAGACAATTATAATTTCGCCTTACGTCATGTCAAGCTTGACGTGACACTAGTACAAAAATTGCTCCAGTTTGGAATACGGAATCCAGATGTCTAGTATTATTGGAGATAACAGTATTCCTAATTATAGCAGAACTTAAAGCATCTGCACTACCAAAATGAATTCCACTTCCTCTAAATGAAGAGTTATTTTTAATTGTGCAATTATCTATTTCAAGAGATGATAATGACACAAATATTCCTCCTCCATCTGCATGTTCAGGACGGTTTATATGATTTTCAATAAGCAGTTCATTGTCATTAATACAGCAATCTTTAACTCGGCAATCTTCAATTCCCCATAAATGTAACCCGATTCCATTACAATCAGAATTATTAATACTTTGAACAGAATTATCACATATTTCAACGTTTTCAACTTCAGCTAGTAATAAACCCGAAAGATGCAAGCCTCCACATTGATGTTCAGAGTAATTATTATTAATACAAGAATCACTTATTTCAACGCTATCATCTACACCTGGTTGTCCATGTAGAAAGATACCACCTCCATCTGAGCCAGGTCCCAAACTTTGATTTTCTGATACTGTTAGATTATTACCATTAAACTGTCTAATATAACTATAAAGCGCAATCCCGATTCCACCACCAACTCCTGAAGCAAAATATGACCTATACCCGGCAATATTTCCCGTAAGTATCACATTATCCATTTCTACCCTACAGCCATCATTTCCACTTTTTGATACAAATACAATTCCACCGCCGCTTCCTCCTGCAAAATTACTGGTAATATCTGAATTTCGAATTAAAAGCTCTGATGATTGGGCAGCTATAGCTCCTCCACTTCCTCTTGTCTGGTTTTCATTAAATTCAGAATTTAAAATACAATAACAAGATAAATCTGCTGTAATTCCCCCTCCACAATTGCCCCACTCAGGTTCTTGACCTATAGTTTCTGCCATATTATTTAGAAATGAACATTCATCTATTGTCATCCAGTCAGGATTATTTGCCTGTCCTGTATTAGCTATATACATTCCACCTGCAAAAACTGATAGATTGTCTTCAAAGAGACAGTTATATATCTCGGTTTCCGGATAAATATTCGCAATTGATAATCCACCTCCATTTAGCTCACAAGTATTACTTACAAAGCTACAGTTTTGAATACTTAGGGCATTATCATTGTTAGGAGGGTTTGCAAAGAGATTCCTTATCCTAACTCCTCCTCCAGTACCTCCAAGCTCACTGCTGACATCATAAATTGCTCCATTACCAGAAAACGAACAATCAGTTATTTCAATATTATCTTTTGTTTCATTAATTGATACTCCACCACCATTTAGAGCTTCATTATTTGCAATAATGCAGTTATGCAGTTCAATACCACCTGTCTGATTAAACTCTGCAGATTCATTTTTGACATAGATACCTCCGCCATCACCATCATCAATTGTATTTCCGGTGATTATACAATAATTGAAAACAATTGTACCTAAATTTACGCAATCACCTGAAAAAATATTTACTCCTCGACCTGAAATACCTTCCGCATGGCTGATTGTTAATCCTGCTATTGTTATTTCTGCTATAGAAACAAAATTACGATCTATAGTAATTATATCTCCGCCATTAGCATCACCTTGCAGAATCGTGGTTTCCGTTAGATATTCACCATTTACAATCTCACTTCGTAAGGTCATGGAAATATCATCTCGGTTTATCACAATGTTTTCGGGATAAGTCCCTTCGTGAATTAAAATTTCATCTCCATTATTACAGGCATTAACGGCATTTTGTACATTATTGTAAAATGGTGGTTGTGGGTTTATATAATCATCATCTACTTCAAGTGTTTCCGATAAAAGAAACACTGGAATTAAGATAATGATAGTTAAAAGTATATTTATCTTGAGCATAATTCATCTCCTTATTATTTTGTTTTGTAAGTTTTATTTAAGCTGCCTGTTCATTTCGTGGTGTGCAGGCAGCGACTTCTATTACTTGTCAGTCAAATGCCCAAAAGTAAAACCAGTGTAACTTATATATATATATATATACTTAGCTATTTTCTTTATAAGATGGTGTTTTAGCTGAAGGCATAATTGAAGAATATAATGAGTTATTCCATGCGATTGTAAACAATAATTACAACAAGCAGTCAACAGTAAACAAAATTTACATCGCATATCCAAATAATTATAGTTTCTTCTCATCCTCAACTCCCGCTCTATCGGTTCGTTACAATTTAGCATCTATATTCGGGCTTTATGTATTACATGTTTTCGGGATGTATTATACGCAATATTTGTTCCATACACACTACTAAATACAATTTTGCCAATCTTATATCGGGTAGTTTAGGTTACAATGGCTTATGATAATCTATTGGGCTGGGAGGACTTGGTGTATTTTGTGGACAGTGGACGTAGTGGACGCAGAGGACTAAGTGGACGACAAATTTGAATCTGGTGTCAGCGATATAACCTCTGCAATGTAAAATGAAAAAAAATCAAATGTGAGGAATGAGAAGATGTATTTTGTTTGTTATTTGCCACTTGGTTTGCTAATTATAGTAAGGTAACAACTATGAATCAGGAGATTTATCCTGTATGAGGTAATATAATTGGCTGACAGGCATTCGGTGGAGAAGGTCGTCATCTGCGCCCCTGAAAATACCCAGCGGTGCACGTCTGACTTAGCCTCAGACCTTCAAGCCTTATAACCTTCAAATTTTTCTTCGGTTTTCCCTTAATCCCTCATTTCCGGTCTTGGATGTAGATTAATCCTCCCGGATTAATCATTAATAAAGCCTTAATCGGGGACGATTAAGCTACATAAACAAAAAGAAATACATTAACAAAGTCTCAATCGGGGACGATTAAGTTACTTAAACAAAATGATGTGGATGAGAAGGTTTACAGATGGAAATAGAAGGGTTAGCCCTGGGAGGATGGCTGCGGATTTGAACTTCAAATATTGACAATCAGGCAGGGATAAGAGAAATGGGGCTATGGAATATATAATATTAAGCATAATCGGTTTGATCGCCGGGGTGATGAGTGGAATGTTCGGAATTGGCGGGGGCGTGGTGATCGTGCCATTTCTGGTGACCTTTGGCGGGATGGGGATAAAATCTGCTAATGGGACATCTTTGGCAGCTCTTTTACTTCCAGTGGGCATATTGGCAGTGATCGCTTATAAAAAAGAGAATCTGATCAATTTGAAAGCCGGGTTATTGATAGCACTGGGACTGGCAACGGGAGTGGCTTTTGGGTCAATGCTGGCACTTGATCTGCCGGTGGAAATTCTAAAGCGGTTATATGGCGGCTTTCTTATCTTTGTGAGTTACAGATTTCTGGTGCTACCTTATCGGCGGAAAAAGCGCGAAATGACAGAATTGATCACTGCTGAAGAGAAGGAAGGCAAATTCTGGCAATTCCTGCTGCTGGGATTGGTAGCGGGAGTGATGAGCGGACTTTTTGGTATTGGCGGTGGAGTGGTGATAGTACCATTATTATGTACTATATTTCATTTTGAGCAGCGGAAAGCAGCCGGTACATCTCTGGCAGCATTGCTTTTACCGGTAGGCTTGCCGGGAGTGATCATATATAATCAGGCAGGAGAGCTATCATTTTTATCTGCCTTGCCGGTAGCCTTGGGATTACTGGTGGGAGCATTAGGTGGCGCGCGGCTGGCAATAGGGCTAAAACCGGCTCTCGTCAAAAGGTTATATGGTGTTTTTCTGCTGGTAATCGGCATAATATTTATTTTTCAGGGGTAATTATGAAAAAGTATATTTTACTTGTGATCTTAATCTCATTTGTATTTGCCATACATTCTGAGTCACTTAATGATGAGGGTTCTTTGATGGCAGTGCTCTATCATCAGGTTGCTGCAGAATATCAGGCATTGTGTTATCAGGCATATAACCTGGCATCAGACCGGTTAATTCTTTTAGCAGGGCAGAACCACACAAAGCCTTTGGCAGTGATCATGGATGTGGATGAGACGGTGCTGAGCAACAGTAAATACAATGCTCTGGAAGTGATGAGGGCACGCGAATATCCAAAGGAATTTTACCAGTGGATAGAGGAAATGAGAAGTGAACCGATAGCTGGAGCATTACAGTTTACCGTGCTGGCAGACAGTCTGGGGATAAAAATATTTTATATCACCAACCGGCGGGATCACAAACAGGCAGCCACAATCGGCAATTTAAAGAAATATGGTTTTCCGCAGGCAGAGCCTGACCAGGTGTTATGCAAAGCCAGGGAATCATCCAAAGAAGGCAGGCGTTTGCAGGTGATGGCAGATTATGATGTGCTGCTGCTGATTGGTGATAATCTGATAGACTTTGCCGAATATTTTGCCGGAGATACCATAGAAGAGCGTGCTGAGGCAGTGGAAGAATGGCAGTCATTATTTGGGCGCAGATATATTGTGCTGCCGAACACAATGCACGGTTACTGGCAGAAAATCATCACTGATTTTGAATATGATCTAACGCCAGAGCAGATACGTGAAAAGCGAATAAACCACCTCAAATATTAAGGAGAAATTATGATCCCGGATTATAGTAATAGTGTAGTAAACCTGATGGGCAGTCTTTCCAAAGCAATGAAAGCCAAGCCGATCTATGAACCATTAGCCGGGCTTGATACTGATTACCTGGCAGAAAAAGAGATAATTATCATGCTCAATATTGATGCTCTGGGGTATGAATTAGTTGAGCAAATTGGCAAAAATACTATATTAGGCGACAATGTCCGTTTTGAGATGACTTCTATATTTCCTTCCACTACTGCCTGTGCTACGGTAGCTTACCAAACCGGAATGGCTGCCTGGAATCATGGGCTCACGGGCTGGTTCGTACACCTAAAGGAACTTGGAGCATCCTCCACCATTCTGCCTTACTGCCCGCGATTTACCTGGGATGATTACGAGAAAAGCGGTATAGGAATTGACAAAATCCTCGATTGCGGCAGCATTTATGACAGTTTCCAGCGGGAAGTATATAGCATTACCAGCAAGTCTCTGGTGAATACTCCTGTAACGCGATACCTGACCGGCTGTGCCAATTCACTGCCTTATAAAGACCTGAAAGGCTTTACCCGTAATATTATTAAAGCAGCTAAGAAGAAGAGCAAACAGCCCAAATATATTTATGGGTATTGGAGCAAGCTGGATCACATAGAGCATCGGGCGGGACCTGATGGAGCGGCAACTGCTGAGCATTTCCAGGAAATCTGTCAGGCAATTGAAATTCTGCAAACCAAACTGCATAAAAAGAATTATATTCTACTGATTTCCACTGATCATGGGATGCTGAAAGTAACGCCAGATAAAGAGCTGAATAAATCTGATTTTCCTGAGCTTGACCCCATGCTGAACCTACCTCTTTCCGGTGAACCTCGCGTGCCTTATTGTTATATAAAACCGGAATACCGCGAGAAGTTCGTGGAATATATACAGACCCAGATGCAGCAATATTGCGAGATATATAGCCGTCAGGAAGTGATTGATCAGGGCTGGTATGGCAAAGGCAAAGAAAATGCACACTTCCGTGACCGCATAGGTGATTATATTCTGCTCATGAAGGATAATTACGTGCTCAAAGATAATGTCTTAGGCAGTAAAGGAATTGAGTTTCTGGGTTATCATGGGGGGATGTCTTCTGCTGAGATGAGGATACCGCTGGTAATTGTGGAATAGTTAGTGGTTAGTAGTTAGTGGTTAGTAGTTAATGGTTAGTAGTTAGTGGTTAGTAGTTAATGGTTAAGAGTTAAGGGGGGGGCGTCTTGCTTGGCGATTTTTCTGAGGACATAGCTGGCTGCCCACATACCCATGATTGCCGGCATATATACTACAGAACCTAAAGTGCCCCTCATTCTGCCGGTATTGCCCTGCCAATCCTGCTGCGAGCCTGCTTCGGGCGGATACTGGTCAATGGGCTGCTCTATGCTGTAGATCACTTCGATTCCGTTTCGGATGCCGCGTCTGCCCAGGAATTTACGTACCCGTCTTGCCAGGGGGCACATATAGGTTTGCGAGATATCGCCAATCCTGATCTGAGCAGGGTCAAACCTGCTGGCAGCTCCCAGAATGGAGATCACGGGTATTTTCTGACGCCAGCAATCTTCTAAAAGTCCTACTTTGGGAACCAGACTATCGATAGCATCCACCACAAAATCAAGCCCTGGTAATAATTCCCCGCGACTATCTTTATTACAAAATCCGCTGAAAATATCAACTTCACAGTCAGGATTGATATCTGCTATCCGCTCTTTCATCACTTCAGTTTTCTGTTTGCCGATGGTGCTGTGCAGTGCCAGAAGCTGCCGGTTGATATTAGATTCGCTGATAGCGTCAAAATCGACTAAAAGCAGTTTACCGATGCCGCTGCGAGCTAATGCTTCTGCCACATAAGAACCTACTCCGCCTAATCCCATGATACCTACGCGTGCAGACAGGAAGTTTTCCAATGCCTGCTCACCAAACAGTAGTCGTGTCCGCGAAAACTGATCTATTTCCATAGTTTTTTACTCATGATTTTTTCTATTTTATCTTTTACCCAGATCAAATTTACCAGTACATTATATTCACCAGTATAATCATCTGGTCTGGCATAAGGTGCATCTGTTTCTATCTGCCACAAACCCCGCTGGATGATCGCTTTGACTACTTTTTGATCAGGCAGTCTGGCATTCAGCGAATAGCCCAGGTCAAAGGAATTAAATGCCTGGAAGACGTCCAGCGAACTATTGAAACCATGCAGCCAGCCGTGGACTTTGGGAAAATTGTCTTTCAGCATTTTATACAGCTCATAATAACTTTTTACAACATGAAAGATCACAGGCAGGTCATATTCTCTTGCCAGATCAAGCTGCTGCAGTAAGATATTTTTTTGCCATTCCAGCTTATGATTGCGTTTATCCAGTCCAATTTCGCCAATTGCTGCAATTTTACCTGTTTCAGCCAATTCCACCAGAAAATCCCAGTCGTTTTCACTACTTTTCTCGTAATAGGGGTGAATTCCGGCACACCATTTCATACCGGCAATATTCTGCTGCAGATGCCACTCCATCTCCTGCCGGGATAAGGCAGAGGAAAACCAGCCAGTCACGCCAGTTTGTCGGGCTGCCTTTAGTTCGCTTTCCAGTCTACCGTCTCGGAATATTTCTTCCAGATGGCAGTGATTATCAAATATTTCTTTCATAAAAAATCGATACTCATATATTGAGTAGCAGCTAAGAGCTTGCGAATGGTCTTGCACCTTCGCAATGTTTGACCGATCAGCGTTTTTTTCATTAATCAGAATTCCTTTTTACATGCTTTATAATTAATTGTTCTGTGCTAACCATTGCGAAGGTCTATCGACCATTCGCAAGGTTTTATTCTGGAAAAAAAGACCCTGACAATAGCTGTCAGGGTCATAGATGTATCCATATTAACTAAAATCTAAATTCCACACCAATGGACACGTCACGTTCTATTTCTTCATCGCCTTCAATCTTGTCATTATTATCATAATCCACATAGCGTTCCTGATACTGCCACATCAGATTTGTGCCCGGACTCAGTTCATACCGCAGGGTACCCTGTATAATAACATGAGGGGCAATAATATCGGTGATCTGGCTCACATCCACCTGATAATATTTGAATTCCATATTCTTCAGTTTAGGAATTATCTTCGTATTAATACCAGCAGTACCAATCAGAGATTTCACTCCATCTTCATCGCCATCAGAATACATATCAGTATAGGCAGCTTCCAGATAAAGGAAATTAAAAATATCTGCCCGCAGTTTGCCATACCAGCCGCGGGAAGCGGTCACAGTTTCCAGAAGTTGTTCTTTGATAAATATATCATATTCTCCAGCAGATCCTTGATCAGGGTTAAATTGCAGATAGGCTCTATCCGCATCATAATAATGATCAAAATAGCCTGCCATAAAATTATTATCATACTGTCGAAATTCCAGATTCAGATGAAATATAGCAAACTGGGAATAGAAGCCTGGAAAAATGAAACCATAGCCATGATCGACTATTTGAGCTAATTCAGCATAATGACTCAGCTTCAGCATTTTTGTATCTATCAGCGGGAGATCATAATCAAAGCCTAATACCAGCATATCTTCTTCTGACAGATTAGCCAGTGGATCATCAAGTTCTTCATCATAAGCTTCCACAAAACCGCCCATAGCAATTAACTGGTTAATCTGTTCCTGAGTAAATCCCATTTCCAGCAGATTATCCTCAGTAAACAAACCATCACCATCAGCATCAAAATCTTCTACATCAGGAATTTCATCATCATCGGTATCTACTGAGTTCATGATCATGATTTCTTCATCTTCAGATATTCCCTGATACTGGTCTACGTCATAAGCTGCTGTCACACCTAAACGTAATTTGTTTAGAAGCGGAATACCTGATTCATGTAATGGGGCAATTGTCACCCGCCCAGCAAATATTGTGGGGTCAGTGATATTGGAGGTAAAACCTTCCAGCATCATATCCATTAACGGCAGTTTGCCGCCTACCATTAAGCCTAATTGACGTTCCAGGGGATAAGTCAAGGTATTGCAGTAATCATTTACCACCAGACCCATTCCCAGATCATAAGTACTAAAAGCTCCCAGCTTGGCAAAAAACACATCACCCCGTTCACTCCAGCGGATGTAATAAAGTTTATTTACATAATCCTGCCAGTCATCCCAGTCTTCATCGCGAACACCTCCCTCTTCAGTAAACAGAAAATCGATATCAAGCCCAATACCCAGCTTACCCAGTCGCAGCTCTGGTGTAAGCCGCAGTCGCATATAAGTTTGATCACCAATGATCACACTGCCCACACCGCCGCCAAAGCTTAATGGATCACCACTTTCCGGCTCTCCATCAGCAAACATCGCTAACAATAATACTAATAAAACTCCCGTTAATACTATCTTCTTCATAATCTATCCTCCATATTTGTTTGTCTGATATACTCATTTTCATAGATCGCAGATTTGCAATCTTCTGTCAAGAAAAACCGGATAGCGAGCATAACAGAAGGTGCAATGAAAGGTATAAATTTGCTGATAGGGTTTCTGTGAACATGGTGAACGCAGTGAACATTGTAAACCAGACAGTTTGTAATTACTGCCACTAAATTCATAGTATTAAGATTTTTTACAGCATTCGCTATGAACCATCTGATATGCTTTTTGGAGTTGTGTTTACCTGCCAAAAAAACTGCAAAGTCTGATGAAGTTAATCAAACTTTGCTGATACAATGAACTATGCCTTGAGGTGCATAATCACGTTACGAAAAGAGGGGTTCCAATATCTGCAAAATCATTTTTTTTTATATCCACAAGGAACAATAATGCAGATCATTTCAAAAGCATAAGTTTGCAGTTTTCGGTCCGTTTCATGTATTTCATTACAGCGAGATAGATGCCGGAGGAGACATTTTTGCCCTGCTCGTTTTTTCCATCCCAGTCAACGAGGATTATCTTATCCAGGTTTTCTGCTTCGACATTCTACAGAAATTGTCTGCGCTAAAATCTTATTTTATCACTTTAATAACCGTACAGTCAGAAGTTTATGTTTTCTATTTACGGTTCCCGTGGTTGCGTTATCGGACTTTACGGAATGAGCAGTCAGGAAATAAGAAGACTGGAATATCACTCTTTTTTTTCTCCAATTTTCTCGACTTACTTTCACCCAGTTATTATTCGGAATTTACTCTTTGCAATAAACGCAAGTCAAAACTAAATATTATACACGTGGCTGTCAAATAATTTGTTTCAGGGAAATATTCTATGGACTTAATGGACAGAATTATGATTGAATTATTGAAATCGGTAGTAGTGGTCGTCACCTGCGTCCTACTTGGAAATACCCAGCGGTGCACATGTGACTTAGTTTTCTGGTATTCATCTGACTTGGTCAGAAATAAAATAATTTGACAGAAAAAGTGGTAAATTGATATGTTTGTTTCATCGGAGGATATGATGAATAGAACAAAAACCATGTTGATGTTAATTACAATGTTGTTACCCGTATTGCTTATGTCTTTTGAATATGATTTTAATAATTATCAGGTACCGGACTACTTTAGTCATGGATTAAATTTCACATTAGACAATACAGGTAGAATTACCGACAATGATAGTGAAACCAATTCACGTCATGATGAGAATATATATGCGGATTATTTTGCCCGGAAATACAACCGGGAAAATATTTTGGATATTTCTCTCAAAACCAGATTGAGGTATTATTTATATTCGGTGGAAACAACTGACAGCCAGAACACTTATTATGATAGATATGAGGTCAGTTTTGATTTTGAAATTGATGCTACGCTTCGCAGATATGTAATTGGTGACTGGTTTTGCAATATAGATGCGGATTGTTCTGCGAAAAGCTATTACAGTGAATCTGATTCCAAGGAAGTTAACATTAACAAAGACGATGACGGTGAGAGTTATACTTATCAGGAATCCGGCGGGATAGGATTGGGCTATGGCAGAGTGCAGGATGTGAGCAAAGCGTGTCAGGCAGTGGAGATATTATCTGAGTTGGAAAAGGCTGGATTATTAATAAGAGAAGTAACCCAGGAAGATATCGAAAGTCTGTCAAACCTGCTGGTGGAATTAACAACTTTACGTTTATTTGATAGCCGTTTGATCAAGAAGGAAAAGGTGCGTCAGATAAATAGATATCTGAATGAGAAGGGTTTACAGGCAGGTGATAGCATAGAAAGTTTTGTGATCATCATGGACTTATATAATCTGGGAACAGTTTTTCAGCGTGAGAGTGGCTGGGATGTATATTCCTCCTTCAGGCTGGAGAATTATGATTATTCTAGAGAATCCTGCTCAGAAACGGTATATATAGATACTACGTATAATGATTATACTTCCGACTATGAAGCAGAAGCAAGTTCAACAACATACCAGCCTGGTATCAACTTCAATTATTCTCGGGTACTAAGCAGCAGGTGGCAACTTGAAACGAGTGGCAGTTATGAATATTTCTGGCTTGAGAATAAGAGTGAAAACACGATAATAAGGCGTTATGAAACATATATTGATTCCGTCTGGGAGAAAAGCGAGTTTGATATAGAAGGCTATATTGTGGAGCTGGACATAAAACTAAGCTGGTATCTTGATACTCGAACGAGGATTTGGTCGGGTTTGGAATATACTATCTCTGATCGATATTTTGATGAGTGGTACGATTACGTTGATTCCGAAGATGAAGCAGAAAATGAATCTTACCAGAAAAGCTATAGTAAGTTCCAGCGGTATTATATGATCACTGCCGGAATGGAGTATTATTTTTCACCTAAGCTATCTCTAACTTTAACAGCATCTTATAGAGATGATAATGGTGAGAATGATTCTCAGTATATCAACCCTTTCACTTATTATTTCTATTATGATAGTGTATTTGATTACAGGTTGAGAGTGATGTATTATCTATTTTAGCGGGAGGTTAAGGTAAGGGCATTTAAGGCAGTGAACATAGTAAACGGGATGGATAGGCAAATTTAAAAACTTGACTGGAAATTGGTGGGTAGAAAGAAGTAATCTTTTGAAAAAGAGATTACGAGGTATTAATGAATTTTCAGGATATAATATTAACTTTGCAGAAGTTCTGGGCAGATAAGGGATGTAATATTATCCAGCCTTATGATGAGAATGTGGGGGCGGGGACTTTCCATCCCGAGACTTTTTTCGGGGCATTGGGCAGCAAACCGGCAGCAATAGCATATGCTCAGCCCTGTCGTCGTCCCAAAGACGGACGGTATGGTGAAAATCCTAACCGGTTGCAGCATTATTACCAGTTTCAAGTAATTATAAAACCTTCACCTGATGATATTCAGACGCTTTATCTGGAAAGTTTACAGGCGATTGGCATAGATACGTCAAAGCATGATATCCGTTTTGTGGAAGATGACTGGGAATCTCCTACACTGGGTGCCTGGGGACTGGGCTGGGAAGTGTGGCTGGATGGAATGGAAATCAGTCAGTTCACTTATTTTCAGCAGGTGGGCGGCTTGGAATGCTTTCCGATCAGTGTAGAGCTTACTTATGGACTGGAGCGGCTGGCAATCTATATTCAGGATGTAAATGACTTCAAGGATCTTAGCTATAATGACACGACCAGTTATGGCGAGCTGTTTTATCAGCGGGAAGTGGAATTCAGTGAATATAATTTTAAGGCAGCGAATGTAGATATCCTGTTTAAGCATTTCAATGACCATGAGCAGATCGCGGGAGAATTACTTGCTAAGAAGCTGGTATATCCGGCATATGATCATCTTTTGAAGTGTTCGCACACCTTTAATCTGCTGGATGCCAGGGGCGTGATCAGCGTCACGGAACGGGCTGCCTATATAGGCAGGATCCGCACCATGGCAAAAGGTTGTGCTGTGCTTTATGTGGAGAAATACTGTCAGCCAGAGAAGCTGGAAAAGTAATTAACTATTTAAT
Source organism: Candidatus Cloacimonadota bacterium (assembly GCA_021735645.1). Lineage (GTDB taxonomy): Bacteria > Cloacimonadota > Cloacimonadia > Cloacimonadales > TCS61 > Stygibacter. The sequence goes on along the minus strand of JAIPGP010000046.1, from coordinate 16,997 downwards.
ATGAAAATATTCTGGCGTGTATTTCCCATTCTGAAGAAGAATGCCCTGCCAATTCTGGTGGGTTTATTTCTTCTGATGGTAGTGGACGTAGTTCAGCTTTTCATACCCAAGGTATTGCAGATTGCCATTGATAAGTTATCATTACCGGGATTTGCGAGGTCAAATCTGGTTAAATATGCCTTGATCATTGTGGGATTATCATTTTTGATGGCAATATTACGACGGTTGTGGCGTTTGACCTTGATAGGTTCATCATTGCGTTTGAGCCGGGACTTGCGTCAGATGTATTATGACCATCTATTAAAGTTATCACAGAATTTTTATAATCGGTCACATACCGGAGATTTGATGGCATACGCCATTAATGATCTGAATGCAGTGCGGATGCTGTTTGGTTTTGGATTTGTGATTTTAGTAGAGATCTGTTTTTTTTCCGTAGTCACCTTTATTTTTATGACGGATATCAATCTGAAATTGACCCTGCTGGCAGTAACACCTTTGCCCATTCTCACGCTTGTGATCACGATTTTTGGTCAGAAAATCCATCACCGGTTTCGGCATGTGCAGCGGATATTTGCCAATATGAGTGGAAGAGTTCAGGAGAGTATTTCTGGGATACGTGTTATCAAGGCATTTGTGCAGGAAGAATCTGAGCGTGAAAAGATATCAGAAGTATCTTATGATTATGTAAAAAACAATATTGCCTTAGTAAAATTATCAGCGATATTTCATCCTTCATTTGGGTTCATCATTGGCATATCAATGGGGATAGTGATAATTTTTGGTGGGATAAATGTAATTCAGGGTGAGATCACGATTGGTGAATTTGTAGCATTTTCCACATATCTGGGAATGTTTGCCTGGCCTGTGATGGCTATTGGGATGGCAATCAATCTTTATCAGCGTGGCAAAGCTTCTATGTTAAGGCTTAATTCCATTTTTGATATTCAGCCGGCAATTTTAGATGATGAACGAACGGATAACAATCTTCAGGTGGTGGAAGGCAGTTTGAAACTCAGTAATCTGAAATTCAAATATTCTGAAGAGTCACCAGAAATTTTTGATGACGTTAATCTGAAGCTAACCCAGGGAGAAACACTGGCGATTGTCGGCAGGACAGGTTGCGGAAAAACCACTTTAATAGATTTGATCACGAGGGTTTATAATCCTCAGGAAAATTCTGTATTCATAGGTGGGCATGAGATATATAAAATACCTTTGGACTTGTTGCGTAAAACGATAGTAACTGTTCCTCAGGATATATTTTTGTTTTCGGATACAGTAGCAAATAACATCAGGTTAGGTAAACTGGATGCAGAAGATATTGAGGTGGAAAGAGTAGCGAAACTTGCCCAGGTACATGAAGAGATTTTAGGTTTTGATAAAGGTTATGAGACGGAAGTGGGTGAGAGAGGAGTAACGCTTTCCGGAGGTCAAAAGCAGCGGATAGCAATTGCGAGGGCAATTTTGTCTGATGCTGAAATACTGGTTTTTGATGACTCGCTTTCGGCAGTGGATACTCAGACAGAAAAACAGCTTCTGGAAAACCTGATCAAAGTTAGAAAAGGGAAAACTACCATTATTATCGCGCATCGAATCTCTTCTTTACAGCATGCAGATAAGATCATTGTGCTGGATGAAGGAAAAATCGTGGAAAGCGGAAAACATAGCGAATTGCTGCTGGAAGGGAAATTGTATTACCAGTTGTGGGAAAAGCAGCAATTAAAAGAAAAATTGGAGTCCAGGGACTAATGGCACGTCATAATTTTGATTATAATGCTGATGATCTACAAGGTAAAATATATGATAAAGACCTTTTCAAACGATTAGTCCGCTATTTACGACCATATCTGAATTATGTGATAATATCTTTTATTCTGCTAATCATTCTTGCCTCCTGTACCTGGATAATTCCGGTGATCACCAAGACTATTGTTGACCGCTATATTGTGAGTAACCGAAACATGATAGAATTCTCTTCTACGCAGCAGGCAGATGAGATCATCAAAGAAATTCCAAGAGTGGATTTTGAACAATTTGACCGCTATTTACTTTATCAGGGGAATAAGGAGAAATTCTTTACCAGTGAGCAAATAGAGAGATTTAAGCAGAGTGCAAACTGGTGGAAAGATATTGTTCTAATCAATAATTCAGCCTTAGATATTCTGCCAGACAGCCTACAGACAATAAAATTGAATACCGATAGATCTGCCATTTTCAGAACGTCATTTATCAAGCTTCAAAAGAGCAAAGATTTTTCTAATGATGATCTTTCACGCTTAAGGGAAGATGATATCAATAATATCAAGCATTATGGGATAATATATCTGATAGTGATCACAATCCAGCTTTTTGCTTCGTTTTTTCAGGTATATTTCATTAATATTGCTGCCCAGCATGCCATGTTTGATCTGCGGATAGACCTCTTTGGTCATCTGGAAAAGATGCCAACTTCGTTTTTTGACAAGAATCCGGTGGGTAGACTGGTTACGCGGGTGACTAATGACGTGCGGACTCTTGATGAGATGCTGGCTAATGGATTAATCCAGATAATCCAGGATATTATTGTTGTGGTCGGGATCACAGTAACCATGTTCATTCTTTCCTGGCAATTAGCTCTGGTATGCATGATCATAGTACCAATTGTGATATTTCTACTGAAAATATTCCGTGATAAAGTACGGGTGGTTTATCGAGAGGTACGCAAACGCACAGCTATCATTAATGCAACCCTTTCAGAAGATATTTCGGGAATGAAGATCATAAAACTATTTAATCTGCAATCACGCAAGCAAACCCAATTTAAAGAAAGAAATGATAAATTTCTGGATGCTTCCCTTAATGAGCTGAGCCTTTATGCTACTTTCCGTCCGTTGATCTGGTCTTTCAGCAGGCTGTCAGTTGCCATTATTCTCTGGTATGGTGGCGGACTTATACTCAAAGGTATCATTACTTTGGGAATATTCATGGCATTTTTACGCTATATGGAAAGATTTTTTAATCCGATAAACAGCATTGCTGAGCGTTTTAACATATTACAGGCAGCCATGAGCGGAGCTGAGAGGATTTTTGATTTGATGGATCAGCCCGTTGAAGAGGATAATATTGAAATTTCATCAGAAAAATTAGAACTGGAAGGTAAGATAGATTTCCAAAATGTCTGGATGGCATATAATGAGGAAGACTGGATACTAAAAGACGTATCATTTTCCATCAATCCTGGTGAGAAAATAGCTTTAGTGGGTCATACGGGATCTGGCAAGACGACAATAGTAAGTCTGCTTTCAAGGCTATATCCCATTCAGAAGGGTGAGATATTGATTGATGACAAACCTATTACCAGTCTGCCGATGAAAGCTGTCCGTTCCCAGATTGGAATCGTACAGCAGGATGTATTCCTTTTTTCAGGCACAATAAAAGATAATATTCGCCTGAATAATAGCTCTATTTCGACTGAGCGGCTGCAGCAGGTAGCCAAAATGGTAAATGTGCAGAAATTTATTGATGGTCTGCCTCAGAAATTTGATGAACCAGTGATGGAACGGGGTTCTACTTTTTCAGTGGGGCAGCGGCAGTTACTGGCATTTGCGCGTGTGCTGACTTATGATCCGGCAATATTTATCCTTGATGAAGCTACTTCCAATATAGATACTGAGACCGAAATTCTCATTCAGGATGCATTGGAAAAGGTGATGGCGAACCGCACATCTTTGATTATTGCTCACAGGTTATCAACAATCAAGCATGCAGACCGCATCATAGTGTTGCATAAAGGCAAGATCATGGAGACAGGCAGCCATGATGAGCTAATAGCAAAACAAGGTTTTTATTATGATCTCTATCGCCTGCAATATGATCGCTAATACTTAATAAGATTATCAATATATGTAACTTAGCCGAAATCGGTCATAATTTGCCTGAAAATGGTCATGTGATTATTTCCGGGAATAAGATATTTATCAAGAATAATGAAAGATATCATCTAAATGTGCTGTTAATCAATATTATTCTTGCCTGTTTTGATAAAATAATTTATAAAGGCTTGGTTGGAATGTCAATTGCTTTATATTATAGTAAATGTGATGAAGTGAAATAAAAATATAGAAAGTAACTGGAGGAATTATGAGAATAATGACCATATTTATGATACTTGCATTGCTCTTTATGAGTTCGTGCTCAAAGACTGACGACCCAACAGAGTTTGTCACAGACCTGGAGATACCAGAGGATTTTGAGTTTGACACTGGAGAGCGAGTGAGAGTTGATATCAGTCTGCAAACCAATCAAGGTGAATCTATACCCGGAGTTGTATATAATCTTTCTTATGTGGATATAAATGGAGAGTATCAGTATATTCGCTCAAACATGACCAATACTGCTGGAGTTCTGAACACTATCCTGGATTTACCTGCTTATGTGGAAAAGGTTTTTGTTTCAGGTTTTATGAACAGCATGGAACTGGAAATCGTCAATAATGAAGTAGAATATGAATTCCAGACAACTACACGTGAATATATAGACGAAATCGTTGTTCCCACCCCTTCCCGCAGTTTTACTCTGCTGGATGGCATCACATATGACAGTTATGGGGCACCTAATCCCAATTCTTATGACATGTATCCTGTAACTCCTGAGATGCTGTTAAATGTAGATACCTCGCTGCCGGAGAGTGTAAGCCTGCCAAATTCGCATCCTCAATATCTGGAAGATGGAATAACAACGAATTTTATCATCTCAGACAGCTCGGATGTGTGGGTAACCTTTATTACAGAAGGTGCTGGTTATATGAATGCTCTGGGATTTTATACTTATGACCAGGCAGAAGGAGCACCGGAAAACCCTGAGGAATTAGAACATATTTTACTTTTTCCCAATGCTTCACTTTGGGGAAGTGGAGGCAGGTTAAATTCGGGTATGCAGTTATACATAGGAAGATTTGGTGCCGGCACAGTAATGGGCTGGTTCCTGGTGCAGAACGGCTGGATATATGGCACAAATGTCTCAGAAACGGCTGAGCGGTTCTATAGCGATAGACAGTATAATCCAGAACCAGAAGAATATAATCAGCATCAGGTGCTGTTATATGATGCCGAATCAGAATTATTCCTGCTTGGATTTGATGATCAGGTGAGACCTGGTGGTGATAATGATTTCAACGATGCAGTATTCTTTGTAACTGCTAACCCTATAGAATATATAGATACATCTCAAATACCACCAATAGATATACCGGTAGATACTGATGAGGATGGAGTGAACGATCCATTTGATGAATATCCAGACGATCCTGAGAGGGCATTTGATGTTTATTACCCGTCTTCTACTCAAACTGCTACTTTGGTATTTGAAGACAAATGGCCTCAGTATGGTGATTATGATCTGAATGATATGGTGCTGGATTACCGCTATAAAATAGTAACTAATGCCGATGATGAAGTGAAAGATTTGAGTATGGAATACAGTCTGCGAGCTGCTGGTGCCTTCTTTAATAATGGTTTTAGCCTTCAGGTGCCTTTTGAATTTGCTAATCTTGCTATAGCAGATAGCAGCGATAATATCTCACCGGTATTGGTTCAGGACAATAATTATTCCATCATAGATTTCTTCTCGTCAACGTCTTCACTCACTGGCTTGGCTGCTGGTACATTCTTTAATACTGAAGAGGATCAGCCTTATTATGAACCAGTAGTTTTTACTGCAAAAATCACTCTCACAAGTCCTGTGGATTTAGAAAGCTTGCCTTTCTCCTTCCCCTTTAATCCTTTTATAAGAAGACAGGGTGATCATGATCACGAAATACATCTGATGAATTATGCGCCTACCAGCAGACATGACACTGACCTTTTTATGACTGAAGATGATAACAGTGATCCCAATACAGGTTCATATTATGTATCTCCAGTAAATCTGCCCTGGGGTTTGAACCTGGCTGAAAGCTGGCAGTACCCCAAAGAAAGAAGCAGTATAACTGAAGCTTATCTGCAATTTGCTGACTGGGCGGAAAGTGGTGGCGACCTGAATGAAGACTGGTTCATCTATTCTGAGGATAGAGTTGATCCCGGAAAAATATATCAAACCCCATAAATGGAGAAAAAAATGAAAAAATTTATTTACTTGCTCCTCGTCAGTTTTCTGGTGCTGATTTCATGCTCATTTAATGAAAATGACAATATCCAGAGTAATAATAATAGCATGCAGGAACTGCAAATCCCTGATGATTTTGAATTCTCATTAGAAAAAAAAGTTGATTTGTATATCAGTATCCAAAACTACTATACTGTCCCTATCCCAGATATCATCTTTGATATCTCATATAAGAGCAGTACTAATGAGTATTTGCATATCATGAAAGCTATGACGAATGAACAGGGTATTATCGAAAAACAGCTTATAGTACCCTCCTATGTTGAAAAACTATTTATCAGTGGTCTTATGAGAAGTCAGGAACTGGATATCATTAATGGAACTGCTTCTTTTGAGATGGGGCCAAATATGGCTATGAGTAATAACGGCAGGTTCCTGCCACCCCCAGTTACCAGGAGTTTTTCATATCTGACCGGTATTTATTATGATGAAAATGGAGTTCCTGATCCTGCTGATTACTGGGCTATCAGTCCGGAGATCATGGCTCGTATTAATGTATCTCTGCCGGAAAGAGAAGACCTTAATGATACTCATCCAGCATTCCTGGCGGATGATGTTCAGACTAATTTTGTCTTTACTGAAGATGTTGAAGTATGGGTCACATTTGTGGCTGAAGGTGCTTCTTACAAAAATGCTTTAGGATTTTATACTTATGATGTGAACAATGCTCCTGCTGATCCAACTTCACTTAACCATACTATAGTTTATCCAAACTGCTCATACACTGATTCCGGTGGCGGATTGGACCCTGGTATCAAGTTATATATGGGCTCTTTCTCTGCAGGCACTGTATTAGGATGGTTCCTCGTCGAAGATGGATGGGAGTCTTATGGTGTAGTAGATGAAACTGCTCAACGTTTCTACAGTGATAGTCAGTATAACCCGGAAGCTCCTGCAATACAGCAGCATTCTATTCTTTTGTATGATAATGAAGACGACATTTTTGTGATAGGCTTTGAAGATAAGCTGAGAAATATAGCTGATAATGATTTTAATGATGCTGTATTTATAGTTCATGCTATTCCTTCCAGTTCAGTAAATTTTGACAACATAGCTGATCTGGATGATCCACCTGATACTGACGGTGATGGAGTGATGGACCCTCTGGATGAATTCCCTGAAGATCCTGACCGTGCTTTTTACCAGTATTACCCTTCTGACAATTATGCTAGTATCGTCTTTGAAGACCTCTGGCCCCTCTATGGCGATTATGACATGAATGATATGGTTGTTGACTACCGGTATGAAATGGTTACTGATGCCGCTGGTCTCACGATTGATATCAATATATTAGGAAAACTCAGAGCTGCAGGCGCCAGTAATAATAATGGTTTCTCTATAGAGTTCCCCTTCCTTTTCAGCGAAGAGAATATCGTGGAGCACAGTGACAATATCGCACCAGCTCTTGAAAGTTATAACTACACAATACTTGATCTTTTCAGTAATACTACCTCCTTGACTGGACAATCTGCTCCTGCTGCTTTTAACACTAATATGAGCCTGGGATTCCACGAACCTGTAGATTTCTACTGTAATCTTACTTTGGAAGATAATGTGGATTTAGAAGCCTTAGATTTTCCCTTGCCTTTTCACCGCTTTATTACGCAAAACGGAGTCAATTCTCACGAAATTCACATGATCAATGAAATACCAACCCCTCGAAGAAATCTTCTTCTTTTTGGAACTGAGGATGATGCTTCCGATCCTGGTGAGGGTCTATACTACAGATCAAGCTCGAATCTGCCCTGGGCGTTAAGCTTTCCGGAAAGCTGGCACTACCCGGCAGAACAGTATAGTATCACGGAAGTTTATAATCAATTTGCCGGCTGGGCTGAAAGTGGCGGTCTTGAAAATGATCAATGGTTCCTCTTTGACGGTGCCCACGTGGATATGGATAAGGTCTATATAGAACCATAAACTACGGTTTATCTGATCCTATAAAAATATGAAAAGCAGCAGATTGAAGAAAATTCATCCTGCTGCTTTTTGCTTTACAAAGGATGATAATTATGGAACACAAGATAATTGATGCTATTTCAGAACCCGAAATTCTGGAAAAGCTTTACCGCAAAGACAGGCAGGGCTTTATACTTGCCTTCAATAAGGTAACATCTGATCTCGCTTCCACAGATCTGATCCGTTTCTGGCAGATCAGATTGCAGTCGCCACCTCAGCAAAAAGTAGATTTCACTCCTTTATTTGTTTCTCTGATCCTGGTAGTATTTCTGACCTGGATACCACAAATATTCCATTTTTCCTCTGCCCAGAAGTTTTACTTTAATAGCCGCAATCTTTTCTTAATCGGCTTTGCCGGTCTCTCGCTTTATGAACTGATCAAAAACAAGGGAACACAACTGATCTACAGGCTCGGATTTGCCGTTTTCTACTCTCTGATGGCTCTCCACTTGAATACCCTTATTGATCAACCGGAAAAACAGACCTTTTTACTAGCTCTGCTGCACTCTCCCATTATCTGCTGGTTCATGTTCGGGCTGGTTTTCATAAATCGTCAACAGAATGAGAAAAGCCCCTGGGCAGGTTTTCTGCGCTACAATGGTGACCTGCTGCTGTTCTCAGGTCTTATCATGATCTGCTGGATGATATTATTTGGTATCACAGTCAGTTTACTGGAATCTCTGGACATCTATTTCAGTGATCAGCTAATGCTTGATCTATTAATCACTGCTGCTGCTATCTCTCCTCTGATTGCCAGTTTTGCCATTGAACGCATCCCGGTTTTAGCAAATAAACTCATTCCCCTGATCGCTAGGATTTTTAATCCCATATTACTGATTGTTCTGGTTATCTATCTGATAATCATTATGCAGGCTGGTAATAATATCTATGGTGAGCGTAACTTCCTGATAGTCTTCAATATAATCCTGTTCACTGTTCTGGCTGTTATTCTTTTTTCGCTCAGTAATGTCAGGGGGAACAGGTATGACAAGTTTCAGTTAACTATACTCTATCTGCTGACTCTCTTTACCTGTGCCTTAAATCTGATTGCACTATCAGCTATTCTCTACCGGCTGTTTACCTGGGGCATCACGCCCAATAAACTGGCAGTTACCGGCATGAATCTAATTGCCTTTGCCAACCTTATCAAGATTGGCATTAATCTTTTTCAGGTTAAAAGCTTCAACCGCGAACCCGAATCAGTAAATCACAGTATCACCAGTTTTCTACCCTTCTATGCCACCTGGGCTATTATTATAGTTATCGTCTTTCCCATAATATTCGCCTGATTCTATAAGACTTATAGGTCCTATTTGACCTATAGGACTTATATCCCAGAACAACAAAGCACAATCCCGCATTTTATTGTGGGATTGTGCTTTGTTGCTGTGTGGTATTTCTGCTTTAATGCGAAATTAGGTGATGAAAACAGGAAAATGCTTTACAGTGGTGTGGTGTAGAGAAAAAGTATGCTGACAGACAGAGAAAATTTATTTGGAGGAAAAATGAAGCATATATTGCTGATCATAATAATATTATTGATACCTTTGCTGGCACTGGGCGCGAGTTATCAATTTGCGATGGAACTTTTTGAAGACAGGTTGTATGAAGAAGCGATCACGGAATTTCAGCGGGTAATTGACGAATATCCCACCAGTGCAGAGGCGGAGACTTCGCTTTTTTATATAGGAGAGAGCTATCGCGTGCAGGAGAACTGGCAGGAGGCAGAGAAATATTATGCCAGATTGTTACGGGCTTATCCGGGCAGTGATACTCCTGACAAGTATCAATATTATCTGGGTTTAATGCAGTATAAGCAGCAGGATTATGCGGCAGCTATCCAGCAGTTTGGCAATCTCATTGAGAAATATCCAAATTCGGAGTATGCGCGTAAGTGTCTGGTGGAATATGTGAGTAGTTTTATGGAGACGGGTGAATATCAGAGTGTGATTTTGCAGGGCGAGCGGCTGGTGCATAATTATGCTAAAAGTGGCAGTGTACCGGAATTGCTTTTACTGGTAGCGCAGGGAAGTTTTGCAGATAATAATCCTGAAAAGGGCAGGCAGATCATGCAGCAGATAGCAAAAGATTATCCGGAATCGGATGCCCGTTGGCAGATGACAGATTTACAGATAGACCTGATAGAGAAGGAGAAAGGCAAGGCAGCAGCGATCATTGAGCTGGAGAAGATATTGCAGGAGACAGTCCCAAGGCAATATGAGAAGCGGTTTCGGCAGAGACTGGTGAATTATTATCTGGAAACCGGAAACTATCAGTCAGCAATGCAAGGTCTGGAAGAGATGGTGGAGAAATATAATAATGCTGACGATCTGGATGAGATCATTCTGCAATATCTGAATACCGCCCTGCAATTGAAGCAGTATGCCAAAGTAACGGGCAGTCGCCAGCGTTTTGATAAAGTACTGCGTGAAAGCGAGTTAAAAGGGAAATATGAACTGGCAATTGGCTGGGGATATTTTTCAGCGGGAAATAATGAGGAAAGCCAGAAAATAGTAGATAAACTGCTATCTGAGGAAAATAAAGGGGAATTACTGGCAGATACCCGTTATCTGGCGGGTAAAATTGCCGAAAAAAAGGGGCGCTATAAGGAAGCAATAGATTACTGGCAGAAAATATTACCTTCTAATCCGGAGAATGCTGCCCAGATACTTTTGGATATCGGTGCAATTTACCATAGCCGATTTAACGATTATAATATGACCATGAACTATTGCCGGCAGATCATCACAAATTATTCAGATCCTTATTATCAGTATATGTCAAAACGACTTTTAGCAGATTGTTACAGCAAACTGGGAGATTATGCTGAGGCTTTGCGAGTATTGGAAAACATCAATCTGGAAGAGGCGGAAATAGAAGGTCAGGAATATTATATAAAAACGAGTATAGAGTATATCCGCAAATATGAGCTGGAAGATTATGAGCAGGGTTTCAAGAAATTATTAAGTTCACTTTCTAACTATCTTGAGTATAATAACCCGGCATTACTGCAGGAAAATCTGGCAGAGATTCTGGCGTATGATCTGAAAGATTTTACCCGGGGAGCAGCGTTATTATCAGAAAGCAGTCCTGAAACCGGCTATCGCAAAGCTCTTATTCTATTGAGCCAGGCAGAAAAAATTGCCACAACCTATATCATCACGGATAATATGGGTAGGACAGGAGATGAAAAAGCACCCTATGACGACCTGCTTTTAAAAGTTAATTCCATATCCTTCAATCTGGGAGATGCTTTACCGGAGGACAGGAAAGAAGAGATAAAAATCAAAAAACTGCGTATTATCAACGGGCTTAGCAGTAGCGTTGTTTCACTGCAGGAAAGTTATCTGAAAAAATATCCGGATGGCGAAGCTTATAATGAATTTTTAATTGACCTGGCTGATAAGTATGAAGCTGATAAAGATACCCTGAAATTAGTGGAAACCTGGCAAAAACTGCAAAAAGATGATCGGATATCGGAAGCGGAATATTTTCGGACGCAGATCAAGCTGGCTGAATACTATTATCACTCAGGTAATACTCAGGCAGCTTATGAGAAATACAGCCAGTTCCGTAATGAAATCACTTATAACCAGCCGGAAGTTATGTATCACTTTGCCCGGGTGGAATTTGAGCATGGCAGTAAACTTGGAGTTTTAGGTAAACTTCTATTTTTGATAGATAACGTGCGGGGCTTTGCCTCCTATAATGAAGCCCTGCTCTTTTTGATTGAGGGCTTGCGCTGGGCAGATGAACGGTTGAAAGCTGTGGAATATGCACAATACGTGCCGGAAGAGTTGCGTGATGCGGAATTTTACCAGAAAATGGCAGATGATTATCTGCGTTATGACAAACTGGAAGAAGCTAAAACAAGCCTGATGCGTATTGAGAATAAGGATAATGCCACGTTATTGAAACTGGCGGATTTGCAGTATGCTACCGGTGATTACAGCCTGGCACTATACAGTTATGGTGTTTTGCAGGATAAAGGCGAAAAGGCAGAGATCATCTATTTGCGTTCTGGAGACATCTATTATGAGCAGGAAGACTATCAGGCGGCGATTAAGCAGTATGAGGGCTATCTGAAAGTGGCAGAAAAATCGGCAGCAGAATATAGCAGAATTGCAGCCCGGGAAGTGGTGTGCTATTACCGCATCAAGAACCGTCCGAAGGCAGAGGAACTGGAGAAGAAATATAAAGCCGAATTGAAAAAGAGCGGCAAGCAGGAAATCGACTTGGCGTCAGGGATATATTATACAGACATCGATAGCAAGAAGGCAGAGAAGGCTTTTAATAAACTTCTGAAAGAGGAATTAGAGGCTGATATAATGATCAGGACGTATTTCTGGCGGGGTGTGCTGTATCTGAAATATAAGAATGTGGCGAAAGCTAAAGAAGATTTTAGTACTGTAGCAGGAGCTACTAATCCGGATTTTGTTAACCAGGCGAAATTTAAACTGGGTTTGATCAATTTCTCAGAGAATAATTTTAAGGAATCACTGGATAATTATTACTATGTGATAGAGCATGATGAAGATGGCAGTCTGGCACTGGAAGCAGCCCAGAATTTTGCCAAAGTGTGCAAGACGATAGAGGAATGGGAAAAAGCAATAGAAGCTTATGAGATAATTTTGGAGAAATGGGGTAATCAGGGATTGCAGGGACAGACTATTTTTGATATTGCCTTCTGCTATTATCGTGATAAGAGGTTTCAGCAGTCAATTGAGATGTTTCGTCAGGCTTTGGAGCAGCTAAGTGACCGCGAATTGCTGGCGGAGGCGCAGTACTGGATCGGGATGTCTTTTTATGGCATGGATGATTATGAGCAGGCAGTTACGGAGCTGCTCAAGGTGGGATATTCTTACGAATCCTATACGCAATGGGCGGCTTCTGCGGAATTGCAGGCAGGTGAAGCCTATCAGAAATTGAATAATGCCAGTAAGGCAAGACGAATCTATGAACGCGTGATAGAGAAATATGGCATAAACAGTCAATGGGGAGAAGTGGCGAAAGAGAAATTGCAGATAATGAAGTAATGAGGTAGAAAGATGGGTAAGAAAAGCAGATTGAAGAAGGAGAGGAAGCAGGAGAAACCGGAGAAAATTGCTAAACCAGGTGGATCACAGAAACATATACTCGTATATTTGCTGCTGCTTCTGCTGGTAACCAGTCTGGTTTACTGGCGAAGTCTGGACAATGATTTCGTGAATCTGGATGATAATGAGCACGTGTATGAGAATCCTAATATCACCAGTTTGAATATGGCAAATATCAAAGCCATGTTCACCGGTTCGCGGATGGGTAACTGGATACCGCTTACGGAGCTTTCTTTTGCTTTAGATTATCATTTCCAGGGCATGGAACCGTATGGTTTTCATCTTACCAATCTGGTACTGCATCTGCTGAATACCCTGCTGGTATTCTGGCTGCTGCTGCTATTGAGCGGAAACAGCCTGCTGGCACTTTTATCTGCCCTCATATTTGCCCTGCATCCCATGCACGTGGAATCTGTAGCCTGGATCACGGAGCGTAAAGATGTGCTGTATGCATTTTTTTATCTGGCAGCATTGATTTGCTGGGTGAAAGGCAGGGTATTAAAGAAACGGGGTTTATTATATCTCACCATGCTTCTGTATCTGCTGGCATTATGCTCCAAATCCATGGCTGTTACTCTGCCTTTGGTATTGATAATCTATGATGTGTTTTTTGAGCAAAAGCAGCTGAAAAAGGTGATAGCAGATAAAATCCCCTTCTTTATTCTGGCTGCAGGTGTGGTGTATATCACCTTTAAATCGACCTATTCCAGTACGACGCCTTATGCCGAACTGAATATTATAGAACGGCTGGTGACAGCTAATTATGCTTTCTGGTTCTATCACCTGAAAATGCTGCTGCCTTTTAAGCTGAGTGCTATTTATCCCTATCCTCAGGATATTAATCAGGCGATCCCGCTTTATTATTATCTTTCTCTGCTGCTGAGTGGGGGACTGGTGTGGCAGCTTACGGCAATTGGAAAAAGTCATAAGACGCTGCTTTTCTGGTTCTGGTTTTATCTGCTTACTATTTTGCCAGTGTTGCATTTGCTGCCTCTGGCGGGTGGTGCTATCACTTGTGACCGTTTTACTTATATCCCCGGGATTGGGGTATATATGGTTCTGCTTTATCTGATCAATCAGAAGTTTTCACTTACTAAGAGTAAATATATCATAATTCTAATAATTGCCGGATATGCTTTTTTGAGCTGGCAGAGAATTGGCGTCTGGAAAAATGGAGTGGTGCTGCATACTGATATTATTGAGCGTTATCCTCAGATAGAATTGCCCTATATTAATAGAGGCAAAGCCTACGGGGAAAGAGGTGAACACGGCAAGGCAATCGCAGATTTCAGTAGTGCCATACAGGTGAAGCCCGGCAGTGCTGATGCTTATAACAACCGCGGTAATGAATATGGAGATTTGAAGCAGTATGATAAAGGTATTGCCGATCTGGACAAAGCGCTGGAGCTGCGTCCCGGATTTGTGGAAGCCTATAATAACAGGGCTCATCTTTATATGAATGCCGGCAGGTATGCGGAAGCGGAAGCAGATTTCAATACAGCATTGAAAATGCAGCCGGATTATGCCAGTGGCTGGTATAATCGAGGAAATCTATATCGTAAAACCGGCGAATATGATAAAGCAATTGCTGATTATGATCAGGCAGTGAAACTGGACCCGGGCATGATTGATGCCTATAATAATCGCGGTACAGCTTACAGCATGAGTGGACGGCATCAGGAAGCAATCCGCGATTTTGGACTGGCATTGCAGGGTCAGCCGGATAACGTGAGTTTTTTGAATAACCGCGGTAATGCCTGGAAAGACCTGGGTGACAGCCAGAAAGCTTTGCAGGACTTTAATCTGGCGATAAAAATCAATCCCGGTTATGCTAATGCCTATCATAATCGGGCGGTAGTATATTATTCACTGGACAGGATAGAGGCTGCTGAAAATGATATTAATAAGGTGAAAGAATTAGGTGGATACGTGAATCCTGCCTTCCAGAAAGCCTTATTGGAAAAAAAGGAGAATAATGGAATATCTCAATAATAATAAATATTTTGCCCAGGTGGCTGGCAGTCTGGAAAAGATTGCTGCAATGGAACTGGAAGAACTGGGTGCTACAGACATCCAGACTACTTATCGCGGAGTGAGTTTTCAAGCGGAGCAGGCAGACCTTTACCGCATTTTGTATCAAACCCGCATCTGCACTCGCATCTTAGCCCCGCTGATCAGCTTTCAGGCGCATAGCGAGAAATATCTCTATAGTCAGGCATTGCAGTTTGACTGGCGCCAGCTTTTCACTATTGATAAAACCTTTGGCATTTCCACTAATGTGGCAAACAGCAAGATAGACAATTCGCTGTATGCCGGACAGACGCTCAAGGATGCTATCTGTGATAAATTCCGGGAAATAGGTGGAAACCGTCCTGATTATGATCAGAAAGAACCTGATGTGAGACTTAATCTGCATATAAATGAGAACTGGGTAAATATCAGCCTTGATCTGGGTGGTGAGCCGCTGCATAAACGTGGTTACCGTCTGGTGGGCATGCAGGCTACTCTGCAGGAAACATTGGCTGCTGCGATTGTGCGCGTGAGCCAGTGGGAGGGTGAAAGACCATTCTGTGATCCCTTCTGCGGTTCCGGTACACTTCTGGAAGAAGCAATGATGCTCTATTGCAAAATACCAGCAGGTTACCTGCGGAAAAAGTGGGGCATTATTCATCTGCCGGACTTCAGTACAAACCGCTGGACATTAACTAAGTATGAAGCAGACCAGCAAATTCGTGATCTGCCGCCAGACCTGATCATTGGCAGCGATATTATGTCCAGAAATGTGAGCATTACCCGCAAAAACCTCAATGTCTTTCACCAGGGTGCAAATGTGAAAGTGAATACCGCGGATTTTCGTAATCTGCCAGAGATGGAGAATATCACGATTGTCTGCAATCCGCCATTTGGCAAAAGACTCAGGAAAGAAGAAATTGATGAGCTGCTGCAGGACCTGGGTGATTTCTTTAAGCAGAAATGCAAGAACAGTCGGGCTTATGTATTGGTGGGAGGCTCAGAGTTCTCCGGTGCCCTAAGGCTGCGCAGCAAGATGAATAAACTTCTCAAAAATGGGGATATTGATAGCCGTTTACTATGCCTTGACTTGTATTAAATAACTGAGAATTTCGCTCTATGAAAATCTATGTGATAGGCTGCAGTTGCTCCGGCAAGAGTACACTGGCACTGAAATTAGCTGCCAGACTTGATATTACCCATATTGAGCTTGATCAGATTTGGTGGCTGCCAGATTGGCAGGAAAGAAAAATTACTGAATTCAGGCAGATAGTAGAAAGCAGATTAAATTCCTCAGATAACTGGGTAATTGATGGCAATTATCGCCGAGTGCGGGATATTATTCTACCGCAGGTTGACCAGATAATCTGGCTGAATCTGCCCTTTCACATTGTCTTCTGGCGTTCTATCACTCGCACTATCAGCAGGTCAATCAGCCATAAATCTGTCTGCAACGGCAATTATGAAAGACTCTCAGCCCTTCTCTCCCGCGATGGCATGCCAGCCTGGATAATCCGCAGCTACAAAATCCGCAAGCAATACGGCTCCGCCTTAAAAGCCACTGATAACCGCGTAATCGAACTAAAAACCCCAAAAGCGATCAACACCTTCCTGAAAAATCTGAAGTCGATGATAAGCTATTAAAAATTTCTGTTAACCCAAGTTTACCACTAAATTTTCTTTTTCATCAATTTTGCAGAATCTAACCATATACCTGAAATCATAAAGGTATAATTTACAATGGATTGCTTTTTTGGGTATAAAATATTTTATTCAAATAGTGGCTAAATG
>JAIPGP010000045.1 GCA_021735645.1 Candidatus Cloacimonadota bacterium | reverse complement strand
TAAAGAAAGAAAAAAAATGATTCTGCAAATATTGGAGAAGATTAGAATTACAACGCTATTCTTCAACTGCAATGCAGTTGAGTTGTAAGATCGTTCAGTATCTAAGTTATTAGGAGGTATTATTGAATATATAGCAAGTGTTACAGATAATATTGAGAGAAATTAGTATATTTGTTTTAGGCTAATGCACACAATGGGATAAAATACGCCTAACCATCTATAAGTTATTGAGATATCTATAACAGCTTTCAGAAAAACAGGGGGATGCAAGTATAATATAAAGCTCTATAAAAAGGGAAAGCCGGACAGTTTATACTGTCCGGCTTTTTTATTCCCCCCTCATACTATTTCATTAGAATCACTTTTCTCGTTTCTGAGTGTCCACTTGCCTGGAATCTCAGGAAGTAAACTCCACTTGCCTGCTGATTAGCATTCCAGATCAATTGATATTCACCTGCATCCTGATGCTGATTGATCAGGTTATCCACTTTCTGTCCCTTAATGTTATATACATCAACTGACACATTACCAGCCTGAGATAGCTCATAGCTGATCGTGGTTTGCGGATTGAATGGGTTAGGATAGATATCTGCCAGTTTTGTTACCAGTGGTGCATCGCCTGATGTAAAGTAAATAGCCAGATCAGAGACGTCATTACCCGGGTCTGTGCTAAAGGTCTGACTGCTCTCATAAATCATGCCGTTATTATAGAGCTTAAAGCTGACAGCTTCATTCTCTGTGCCATTGATAACCAGTGATACGATGCCATTATCGATTGCTGCTACTGCCCGGCATTCTTCTCCGGCAAATGCTCCGATAAAGCCTTCTGCTGGTAAACCGTTCCAGGAAGCGTGTCCATAAGCGATTGTACTATTGGTGTATATTACTGGTCTCCAGACAGGGCAGGCTGGGGCAATTGCCATCTCGACTGCACGTAAACCGTCGGGATATGTTAATACGGCACTTGTTGCCATCTTGATCCAGTATCCAGAACCTGGCGTCATAATTGTCAAAGTGTTAAATTCTGGAGGAAGACTGGGATCATAGCTGCCAAATGAGTCTTTGATCTTAAGAAGTTGTGGCAGGATTGAGTCCAAAGCTACTTCCAGATCCTGAGATACCTGAGGCAGATAACCTGTCAGGTTCCAGCCAGAAGTTAAGGCAATGTCAGTATCATTAACATTGACCTGCAGTCCTTCGACTGATAGGGTAGTGTTATTGGCTACTTTCACATAGTATCCGCTGCCGTCTTCAAATTCTGTTAAGGTGTTATATGCTGATGGAAGATCAGGGTCATAGCTGTTAAAGATGTTTTTGACTTTGATCAATTCCTCGGCTTCAATCAAGTCAGCAAAAAGGTTCTCTATCAAATAGCTGTCCGGATAAACATTTAGTGATATCAGGTTCCAGCCGGTTTGCAGCGAAATATTCTGCGTGATAGTAGAACTCTCTGTAGCATTGATTATAATCTGATTGGGTGGATAACCAATCTCTCCACCTGGATTAGTGACTATCGTCAAAGGAACTGAGAGTATCTGATCTGCACTGTAATCCCAGACTTTGAAATGAGCTATTTCTGGAACTGATCCCTGAACTAATAGGGTTACTACAGCAGAATTTCGGTCCATAATTATCACATCAGCTACTGCCCGGCATTCCGGTCCCACAAATGCGCCTACTCTATCTCCTTCTTCTGCAGGTAAGCCCTCTATTTGAACAACACCATAGACAATCGTGCTGTTAGTGTAGATCACAGGTGTCCAGTTAGGTCCTTCTCCACTGCCAAATGCCAGATTGATGAAGTTTGGAGGAGTTCCAATTTCTCCACCTGGACTAGTGGTAAAGGTCTCATAAAGATCATAAAATTCATTAGCTGAATAATCATAGATGATAAAATCTATCTCTTCTATCTGCACTCCATATACAAGCATGGTGGCAAAGGTCATGTTAACTTCTTCATCATAATTCGGATGACTCCAGCCACGCAATTCTCCACCCACAAAGGCTCCTACCATATCAAGCTCACTTGAAGGCAGTCCGTCTATGGTTACACGTGTATAGGCAAGAGTGCTTGATGGATATTGTACCGGCTGCCAATCTGGGCCCATCCACACAAGGATATTCCAGCTTGTCTCAACCGTATAGTCAGCATCAGATACCTGTACTTTCACGGTGAATTCTCCATTACGATCAAAGGTGATCGGGAATTCTGGAGTATTAATACCAGGAAGCAGATTATCGTTGAAATACCAGGTAATCTCAGTATCATCTTCAATATCAATAAATTGAATACCAAATTCAGTTAAGGTAGTATCCGAATAAGTGAGTTGAGTATCTATTGGGACAAATTCAGTGATCACTGGAGCATCATTTACAGGAATCACGATTACGTTCAATGTTCCCATATCAATTGCTCTATTCTGCTGATCATTGATCGTAAATAACAGTTCTTCTTCACCATTCCAGTTTTCATCTGCTGTAAAGGTTACCATGAAATCTGCAATTGCAGCATGGACATTTACGCCTTCTTCTACTGTCAGAATCAATTCATCCATATCCACATCATAGAGGAATGGCGTGAAATCTATTTCTACACTTTCGTCTTCATTAAAGCTGATGCTTTCCGGTAAATTGATTTCCGGTGCATCATTCACCGACAGCACTTCTACTGTGATCACGTCTGAAGCTATGGCACGGTCAACATTATCTGTTATAGTCACAGTTACTTCAGTAATACCAAACCAGTCTTCAGCTGCACTGAAATTGATAATAAGACCATTGAAAGAATTATACAATTCACCCTGGTCATAATCTACGCTGGCTACATCCAGAACATCAAAGTCAATATCATCTGCATAAGGAGTTACATCAAAGATTAATTCCTCATCTTCATTAAAGCTGATATATTCCGGTAAATCCAGAGTCGGAGCATCATTTACCGGGTTCACAATCACATTCAGAATATCTGTGGCAATTGCTCTATTCTGCTGATCATTGATAGTGAATTCCAGTTCTTCTTCGCCATTCCAGTTTTCATCAGCAGTAAAGGTTACCATGAAATCTGCAATTGCAGCATGGACATTTAAACCCTCTGCAACTGTCAAAATTAATTCGTCCATATCTACATCATAAAGGTATTGTGAAAAATCCACTTCTTCAATGGTATCTTCATCAAAATCGATGCTAACGGGCAGGTTGATTTCTGGTGCATCATTCACCGGCAGCACTTCTACTATGATTACGTCTGAAGCTATGGCACGGTCAACATTATCTGTTATAGTCACAGTTACTTCAGTAATACCAAACCAGTTTGCTGCTGCACTGAAATTGATAACAAGACCATTGAAAGAATTATACAAATCCATCTGGTCATAATCTACGCTGGCTACATCCAGAACATCAAAGTCAATATCATCTGCATAAGGAGTTACATCAAAGATTAATTCCTCATCTTCATTAAAGCTGATATATTCCGGTAAATCCAGTGTCGGAGCATCATTTGTAGGAGCAACAACAAAATTACAATTATCCGTGGCAATTGCTCTACCCTGCATGTCATCCACTGTGAATTCCAGAACTTCTTCACCATTCCAGTCATCAGCACCAGTAATTGTGGCAATCAAGCCAGCGATCTCTACATTCAGATTCTCCATGCCGGTAACAGTAAGTTCTAATTCATCACCATCCACGTCAAATGCATAATCACCGATGTTAAAGATCAATTCATCATCTTCATCAAAATACATCTCAGAAGGTAAATCCAGTTCCGGTGCATCATTCACTGGAAGTACATCAATTATAAATGTATCTGACGCTAAATCTCTATTAACATTATCTGTTATGGTAACTGTTACTTCAGTTGTCCCATACCAGTTGTCGGCTGCGCTGAAATAGATTTCAAAACCTGAGAATGTACTAAAAAGATTCTCCTCAGGATCATTTACACTGTAAATAGAAATAATGTCATCCGGGTCATAATCCTCTACAAAAGATGAAATATCTACTGTAAGTTCTTCATCTTCATTAAAGAAGAAACCATCTGGCAAACTGATCAGGGGAGCATCATTGACCGGTAGTACTTCTATTATCATGGTATCTGAAACATAATCGCGGGTTACATTGTCAGTTACGGTTACCGTCACTTCTGTGCTGCCATACCAGTTATCTGCTGCAGTAAAGGTTATTTCCAGTCCCGTAAATTCATTATATAGATTCGGCTCATTATATTCTACACTGCTGATACTTAATTCATCAGATTCAATATCAGTGACGAATGAGGAAATATCAACCAGAATGCTGCCATCTTCATCAAAACTGTAATCTTCTGTTAGTGTCATCTCGGGAGGGTCATTCACTGGTAGAACTGCAACTGTCATAATATCAAATACTTCCACACGTTCAACACCATCTGTTATGGTTACGGTAACTTCCGTATTTCCATTCCAGTTCTCGAATGAACTGAATATAATTTCCATATTGCTATAAGTGCAATACAGATTCTCTTCCTCATATTCAACGCTGACAATGCTTAACTGGTCATAATCCATATCTTCGGCATAGAGTGATACATCAAATACCAGCTCTGTATCTTCATCAAAGGATATTGATAATGGTAAATCAAGCACTGGAGCATCATTGACTGGCTCTACTATAAAATTACAGTCGTCACTGGCTGTGGCTCTGCCCTGCTGATCATCTACTGTAAAGGTCAGCAGTTCCTCACCATTCCAGTTCTCAGCTCCAGTTATTGTGGCTACCAGTCCGTCAATAGCGACTTCAAGATTTACCATACCAGTTACATAAAGTAGAAGTTCATCATTATCAACATCACTGGCATACATCCCAATATCAAAGATCATCTCGCCATCTTCATCGAAATACATGAGTGGAGGCACATCCAGTACAGGAGCGTCATTTACGGAGAGTACGTTGATCATTGCTGTATCAAAAGCAATCTCTCTTCCGGCATTGTCATTTACGATGAAGGTTACTACTTCAGTACCAAACCAGTTTGCTGGTGCGCTCATAGTTACGTCATAACCCAAAACTGAGATATTGATATTAGTATTACCTACAAAGATAATTGTGTGCTCATCATTATCAGGGTCTGTGATATATTGACTGAAATCAACTGTCAGTGTCTCATCCTCATTGAAATTTATGGCATCCGGCAGATTGAATACCGGAGGATCATTAACCCCGATTACTTCTATCTGTCCATCAATTGTGCTAACATAAACGTTATTGTATTTGAAGTAGTCAAATCCAAGAACACTGACTCCACCTTCACTGGCGGTGAATATAAAGCTGAGCAGCTCTCCTTCACCTATTAGCGGATCAGAACCAGCATAAGCAACATTCACCAGTCCTGGCTCAGCATTATTTACTACCAGCATATTAGGTGATAACGCACCGGCATAATAACCCGTGTAAGCTACTACTGCAGGATCATAACTAAAACTGAACTGATAGGAGATAATATTCATGTCCGGCTGCAGCATCGTTGTTGTGACAGGTACTATGAACATTGCATCTTCATCAGCCTCTAATTGCGGTGCACTTACAACTACATCTGTAATTGCATGATCCAGAACTGTAATTGTTACTTCATCAATTTCTGACCAGGCTTGTCCGTCTGATACTTCCAGTCCAAACACAAAATTTGTTTCTTCATCAACCCAGGGAGCTGTAAAGCTGGGGGTTGGTGAAGATGGATCATCAAGAACTATATCATCCGGTGCCAGCCAGTTGAATATAAGATCATAAGTCGGATCTGCTGTTACGGCAAAAATATAGGGATTATTTCCTTCGCCAACTGTCATGTCCGCCTCAAAAGGTAATTCACCCTCTACATCATAGATCATATCTGCGCTGGCATCATAGAATTTAAAGGTCATGATCTCTCCGCTGGTTAAATTGCTAAATACCTGCGGCATAAAGGCGTAGTAACCAAAGTATTCTATATAGTTCTGAACACTGCCATCACTCTGCTGAGCTATTCCACGGCATTCGTCACCTACAAATACACCTATCATATCATTAAGATCTTCTGGCGAAACTCCATTAACTTCTACTTTACCCCAGATAAATCCGTTGTATTCATAATCCGGAGGATTAAACTGCCAGTCCGGCTGTCTTAAAAAATCATCAGGATCGTAGGATAATGTCCCATCTAAGGTTACTTCATCACCTTCATATACCGTCTGATCTTCACCCGCATTCGCTATTGGAATATAATTGCCAATATCAATTGTCACTGTTCCATCTACCAGATTCTCAAGGTAGAGTGAATTATATTTGAATTGATTTACATCAAGTGTTGTCTCTCCCTGCAGTAATGCCGTAAATTCCAATTCGATCAAATTCCCTACTCCACTCAAGGACATATAATCTGCAAAAGCTATGGAGATATTTCCCTCAGCATTCTCAAATGCCAGCAGGTTGCCGGAGGTGATCATTTCTCCTGCCTGATAACCTACATAATCCACATAGTCTGAGTCAAAACCAACATTAAACTGGAAGCTGATCACTCCCCAGTTCTCCATTATCTCTGTTGTACTGATGCCCACTGTGAAATTAAGCCCTTCACGTGTATCAGCATCTGAACAGGTGATCACTGCATCTGTATATGGCTCAATGATAGTTACAAGACCATCATTGATATTTTCCAGGAATAATGAATTGTATTTGAAGTTTTCAATATCCAGTACGGATTGATCAAGCTCCATTGCTGCTGTAAACTCCAGCTCTATCAAGGTGCCTTCTCCACTGATGGGAGCAAAATCAGCAAAAGCTACTGCCACATTGCCTGCCGCATTTTCATAAGCAAGCAAATTGCCTGAATTGATCATTGATCCATTATTATAACCCACAAAGTCCAGAAGCTCTGCATCAAATCCCAGATCAAACTGGAAGCTGATCACTCCCCATTCTGCTTCAATTGCTGAGGTTGAGATACCTACTGTAAAGGTTTCACCTCCACCAACTGTAAGCTCCGGTGCACTGATTACTGCTCCGGAATAAGGTATCACTATATCTATTGTCCCGCCGGATACATTCGGCAGGTAAACTGCATTGTATTTGAAATTCTCTATCATCACGTCGGTACTGCCAAGCTGCAGCGGTATGAAATTGAATCCTGCCAGACTCCCTGCACCTGAAAGTGCATTATAATCGGCAAAAGCTACCGATAAATGACCTGGCTCCGGCTGATATGACAGCAGATTACCACCAGCAGGTACATCACCTAACTGGTAGCCTTCGTAATCAAGCATCTCTGGATCATAATACAGGTCAAACTGGTAAGAAATAATTGCCCAGTCTGCCAGAAGTTCCTCGGTCATTACATCACAGGTAAATTCTATATCCAGCCCTGCTTCCTCATTTTCTACATAAACTCCAGTAAAATAATAAGGCTCATGAACTACTATGACTGCAGGTGTAGTGTTAACTACTGCTGTGTTATTGTAATAAAAATCACTGATCTGCAGCTCCGTTTCTTCTAAAGAAATTCCTGTAAAAGTGAATTGAGTCAGATATTCCGGATTAGTTATCGCGTCTGGACTACTGAATGCCACCTGTAAAATACCAGGTTGCTCTCCATTCACTGCCAGCAATCCTTCCGGCATACCGGCACCATTATCAAATCCAGAGTAAACTAATACTTCCGGATCATAACTCAAGATGTATTGATAAGAGATCACACCAAAATCTGCATTAAGGGGAGTTGTGAATACTTCCACGCTAAATTCTTCGTCAATAACCACATCCTGATCTGCCATACTGATTACAGCATCGGCTGGATTGGGCACATTTGTTATTGTAACCATGACTTCATCAGTGCCAATGAATTCTCCGTCATCTACTGTCAATGTCATAGGTATCATCGTATCAGCTTCTACTTCAGGAGCTGTGAAAACAGGATTAATGGCTGTTGGATCATCAAGCTCCAGATCACCTGTCCATAGATATGTGATCTCATCTGAATCCGGATCATAAGATCCTGAACCATCCAGCATTCCCACTTCACCTTCCAGAATTCCAAAATCCTCGCCTGCTACGGCAACCGGTGGATGATTCGGATTCGTTATTGTGATATCTGGAAGTATAAAATTGCTTATATATGTGTTATTATAGACAAATTCAGGCATGGTAATTTGAGTTACTCCATCAGCTATTGCATTGAATATGAATCCAATGAGAGTTCCCTCAATTACTAAGGGATCAGAATTCGCATAAGCAACCTGGATCACTCCTGGAACTGTGGCATTTACTACCAGATCATCCAGACGATCTCCACTTTCTGACTGTCCCACATATTCCATCAATGTAGAATCATAATTAAGGATGAACTGAAAGGATAATATCTCGTTTTCAAGCATGAGCTGTGAAGTCATCACATCTATTACAAATTGATCTCCTATGAAAACATCTGCTCCACTAAGCTCTATTTGTATCTCCTCCCAGCCAGGGTAAATCGTCATATTATTCGATTTCACTTCTTCAATAATATAATTATTGAATGCTATATTACCCACAAACAAACTAGTGGAACCATAATCAACTGGCATAAAGGTTAAATTCAATAGCTCATTGATACCGGAAATTGGATCATATCCCGCATAAGCTACAGTTATAATGCCAGGTTCAGTTGTATTCGCAACCAACTCCCCAGTTAAATCTTCATCCCAGGAATAATCCACTAATTCGATCATATAGCCATCCCATTCCATCTCAAACTGATAACTGACAATACCATCTTCTACACTGATATCATTACTGCTTACTGTTACATCAAAAGGGGTTAATCCCTGATGCACAACATCAGCAATTGTCAGATCAAGCTCTGGATAGGGCACTACTGTGATCATTCCGCCGGTGATGTCAAAGATGTCTGTGTTGTTATAACGTGCTTCAGTCATTGTGACTGTGGTCTCACATGGTTCGACAGGCTCTAAATTTAACGTAATAAGATCATATACCCCAGTCAATATTGCAGCATCTGCATAAGCTACATACAATAAGCCGGGATTAAGATCGTTTACTACCAGCATCCCTGGTAAATCTGCTCCAGCAGTATAACCATTATAAACAAAAAGATCGGCATCATAATTCAAATGAAATTGAAATGATATGGCCTGGTCTTCTGCTAATAATTCACTACTGGTTACTTGAAAATCAAACGGGGCAAGCCCCATCTGCTCTATATCGCTCATCACAAACCCAGCTCCTGCTAAATCTGCCTGCAATACAGCAACAGTAAGAGCAATCAACAAAATCAAAAAGATTTTCCGTTTCATTATACCTCCATAAGGTTTAGTTTTTATATCTTGTAATATTCACCTCACACGCTACTCCCATTCACTTTTATTTTTTGTTATATCTGCATTATGTTGTCAATAAATTTTTATCTATTCTTGAATAAAATTTTCCATCCTTCTACTTATTCGCTAAATTATCCTGATAAAATACTCTTGATTCATCGTTTAATTACCTGATCTAATTTATCTAACATATAACAAAAGATCGTAACTTCTGACTGCTCATGTTTGTTAATACAATTTCGCTTGTGCTCTTTGACATATAAACATAAAATAACATTATCATAATCCCTCTTTCCGCTTATCTTTTTCATTATAAGTTCCTCAGCCTGATAGTATAATCCAATTTTCTGATTTGGCAAGTATAATCCCTGATTAAAGCTGCCTCAATAAAGCCCTCTGCCTCCACTATGCTCATCATCAGTTACCTCTCAGGAAGTATCTTACTCCCTGACTCAACTCGTCATAAAAAAAAATGTTCTGCCAGACTGAATCCGGATAGAAAAGAGACACCATTGAGCCGGCAGAAAGTGGGGGACTGCCATATTAAAGTAATTAGTATTATTGCAGATTTTCTATTTTTTAAAGTATAAAAGTACACCTCCCGGACAAAATATGAACAATATTCAAAGTGACCTCCTTCTGGCTGAATTTAGAAAAAAAATAAGCTCAGATTTAACCCCTTTGTATTTTCACCATCCTTTGTATTTTACACCATCCTTTGGAGAGTCACCCTTGTGTCTTTCTGGTATCACCCTGATATCACCCGTCCAGCTCAACTGGGCTCCGCATAACATTATTTTGTTATGCGGAGCCCAGTTGAGCTGGCCGGGTGATACTGGTATGCTGGTTAGAGGATGGAGGGATAATAATATATCATTGCAGTATCTCATTTTAGGCTAAAGATCAGTGCACATTTTTAGCATATTTATCAAAATTTAGGCTGGCATCCCCCTGTTTTTTTTGTTTTCATAGCAGGAATTTTAATGATAATTGACCAGTTAAGTAGGACTTGCACCGCTGGCGGTACTCCGAAAGTCCATCCTCCGCCAAGGCTATGGACGGTCTGCGAGGGGCGAGAACTACGACCAATCAACTAATCTATTCCAAATTTCAATCTGAGAAATATATCATGCTGAAATCTGCTGATAATGGTCATCATCTACGCCCCTGGAAATACCCAGCGGTGCACGTATGACTTAGCTGCAGAAATTGTTTTAATTTCGGGGGGGTGCCAGGATTTTTTAGGAATTGACATTTTCTAAAAAAAGGGAATAATTACAGCAAAGCCTAATAATTCGGGTTGCTGTATTTCAACTGCCTGATGTAAAATGTACTCACATCCACAACCCTCACCAAACACCGGTTTAGCAGGTGTTTGGTGAAGGGTATCTCATCTACCCCGGGTAGTCACTTCGTGCCTGGCCAGGTTAACCAGGGTTTGTCGTAACGAATCCCTTTCAGGGATAATTAGATTGTAAAGATTGAACAGACTCCGAAAGTGGAAGGAAGAAGGTAATAATGAAAAAATTGACAGATGATGGTATTATGGGTTAAATTGTCAGTATAGGGATAGAAAACAGATAGCAAAGGAGAAAAATATGAAAAAATGGTTAATAAGTTCGATAGTGATTATACTGCTTTTGACAGGGTGTTCGTTGCCCGAAAATCCCGGTATGCCTTCCTGGGATACCAAACTGAGTCTTTATATATTAAATGACAATTACAATTTATTAGAGCTGGCGACGGAAGACAGTTCGATAGTAGTTACTGAGGCAGCTTCTGGTGATACTGTTCTGGGAATATATCAGGAAGAGACCAGTTCGCAGGAGCTTAGTATGGGTGTTACTGAGCCAACAACTGAAACTGAGTATATGGAGATAGGTGAGATTGATTTACAGGATATGGATGCAGTAGATGGTGTAATCACCTTTGGTGAATTCTCAGAATCAGCCGGGCTGACAATTCCTGGTCAGGGAGAAACTGTTCCTGAGATAGCGCCATTTATATTTGAGGATGTAAGTCAGGCAATGGATACCGTATCAGAAATTCAGTGGGTGGAGATCAGCCATGGGGGTTTTGATCTGGTGATAACTAATAATATGATAATTGGTCTGGGAGATTATCTGAATGAAGAATATTTAACTTTTAGCCTGGTGTATATGAACAATGAAGGAGAGTTAGAGAATGTGATACCTGATATCGAATTGACAGATCGCAATCTGGAGTCAGGCGAGAGTTATTCAATAGCAGTGGATTTAGCGGGTGAAGTGTTGTATAGAGACATGCAGTTTCTGATAAGTGGGGGCAGTCTGGGTACAAATGGAGCGAGTGCCGTGATCGAGCTATATGATGAGCTGGTGACAAGCATAGATTTTTGGGATGATATGACCGCAACAAATGCCGAGGCAAGGATTGCGGAGCAATCCATCTTAGATACCGTGACAATAGCATTTGATGACAACTATCTTATATATACGGCAGAAGTGGCAGAAGAGAATGATTCTCAAATGATGCTGCATATTGAGAACAGCATAGATGTTGATCTGGCACTTCATATAGAGATACCGGACTTGTATTTTGGAAATGATGAGCAATATAGCAATGATTTTGAAATTCCCCGCAGCAGTAATGGTGGCTTATTTGACTTTGTTCTGCCATTAGGTGGCTCGCAATTTGGTAATGGTACAGCATTATTGGAAACTATTAATATTTATGCTACAGCGACCATAGACAGCACAGGTGAGGATGATTTTCGGTTGATAAATGCGTCTGATTCTTATTATGTGGAGTCGGAGCTTTCAGCGCTGGAATTTTCTTATATCAGGGGAGTAATTCAGCCTCAGGAACAAGATATAATCGTCGAAGCGATAGATTTGGAGGTGGATTTTCCTGAAATCGAAGAGGGTGCTCAATTT
The DNA here is from genome assembly GCA_021735645.1 of Candidatus Cloacimonadota bacterium. Classification (GTDB taxonomy): domain Bacteria; phylum Cloacimonadota; class Cloacimonadia; order Cloacimonadales; family TCS61; genus Stygibacter. The sequence goes on along the minus strand of JAIPGP010000045.1, from coordinate 17,655 downwards.
ATGTTCGTGGGAGAAAGCGAAATACGGATAGACGTAAATACCGGTAATTCGCAAATTCCAGGGGAGCTGGTGATAGAAGCAACAGCATATAATCAGGCAGATGAAATGGTGCAACTGGTGAATATTGACAGTGGAGAAATACCCCATATCGAAATTCCGGCAGCTCCTTCTTTCAGCATAGTATTCAGTAGTGATGAATATAATATCAATGATCTATTATCGATTTTACCGGTACGGATAGAATTTGAGGTACTCGTGACAGCCGGTGATGGAGTCTCGGAAGTGATCTTTCAGCAGGGTGATATGCTGATGGCAGATATCGTGTTGGAATCTACGCTGGCACTGGCGGCAGATGCCTGGGTGATACCAATGCGTGACGGTGAGTTGATGATCCAGGAGGAAGAGATCGCCTTGGATACTAGTGAATATGATGCTTTCCAGAGCGCGACTTTGAAACTGGAATATACCAATACAACAGGAGTGGGAGTATATGCAGACATACTGCTTTCCAATAGTGAAGCAAATGTGAGGGATGAGCTTTATAATTTTGATAGCACAAATTTAGAGAAGGTAGATGTGATCAGTGTTCCGGCGTTAGAGGAGACCTTAGAAGGAGAAACAAAAGAACTAATTATCGAAATAAATCAGAGTGATATAGACTATTTTCTGGGGAATTACACATATGTAGGATCACGATTGCATCTTTTAAGTGGTGAAAACTCCGGATTATCAGGTGAAGTGCAGTTAATAGGACAGGCAGAAATAGTGATCAGGGTTTCCAGTGACCTGATCGGTGGCGGGGAGGAATAAGATGAAACAGATAGCAATATTAATCATAATAATATTATTTTCAGTGAGTGGATTACAGGGGTTTTTCAGAGATTTTGCTGAGAATCCGGCAGATATTGGAGACCGAACCAGTGGAGATGTAATATTACCGGTATTTTATTTTCAGGGTGGTTTTGCTAATAATAATCTGTCAATGTCAGATATGAATATGTTTGAGGAAGATCATGTGCTCACAGACTCTGAAAAAGACCTGCTTTCATCCTCAGATCTGAATTTCACCGGATATGGTAAAATCAATTTACTGGCATTTGGTTTTAAAAACTGGGAAATAGGGATAAACTCACATATCCGGGGTAATCTGAGCGATTTTGACCAGGAATTCATGGAAATAGTGCTAACGGGCAATTCCGCGGAAAGTTATCAGACCACAGCCTTAAGCGATTCTTACATGTATCAATTCATAAAAATCAATTTTGACTGGGCATATCCACAGGGATTGAATCTGGCAAGTTTACCTGTTGTACGGATATCGAACAAGGAATCCGGTGGTTTTGTGCTAGGGCTGGAAGAGGTGCTTAATTATATGCGGGAGATGGATATATATCTGGGAGCCAGGGTAAATTATTATAATTCCAGTGGTTATGCTGAGGTGCTTGAGAGCAGCCAGAATTTCACAACCAGTGAAGATAGTTTATATGTGGATAATCATTTTAAGGCAGTTTATACGGGCACAGACACTTTGAATATGGGAGGTAATAATGCCTTTGGTTTTGGACTTGGCCTGAAATGTGAGCTGCCGGACGGGTGGTTTTACTTTAGTGTAGATGATCTGGGAGCGCAGCTTACTTACAGTGATTTGCATTATAATGAATATATTAATAATCATATTGATTATCTGGATTTTATTGATGAAGATCATCAGGAAATTGATGGAAGTGAGACTGTGGAAAATGAGAAATATGATGAAGATGTGATACTAAAACTTGATCCATCAATAACTGTGGGAGCAGAATATAATCTGGGCAAAGGATTTGACGTGATGGCGAAATATCGGTCTTGCGACTACAGGCTGGATGGTTTCTTTTTAGGCACCACTTATCGACCGGTGGAATGGTTTCCACTGAAATTAACCTATGGCAATGGGGATGTGGACAGCTATGCCTTTAAATTTGGTTTTGATACTGAATCCTTTGAGATCATGTTTGGCATGACAAGTTATAATGGGCTATTCAATGGAGCGAAAGGCTATGGTGGAGATTTCGGGATAAAGTTCAAGTTTTAGTTATAAAAGTTTATGGCAGCAATCCCGGGTGGATTGCTGCTTTTTTTTATATATAATTTAAGGAGATGAAATGAAGAATGACCGTGGAGTACTAAATTCCGGAGAGTGGACGAGTTTTGATTTTTCCCAGACAGACCAGAACCGGGGAGTGAATTCCCCTCCAGTTGTGAAGCCATATCCTGAAGATGCAAAAGTGATAGACCTGCCGAAACCGGAAGACTGGGCCTGGGAGATCAGCACAGATTTCACCAGAGCAACGCTTCAGCGCAGCAGTGTTCGTAAATATAGTGATGATGAATTGAAACTGGAAGAGCTTTCCTATTTATTGTGGAGCACCCAGGCGATCCGGCTGGAAATCAATGCCGCCACATCCAAGCGTTTTGTGCCATCAGCAGGCTCGCGTCATGCTTTGGAGACGTATCTGGCAGTGATCAATGTGGAGGGACTGGAAGCAGGGATATATCGTTATCTGCCGCAGGAACATGCCCTGCTTTATATACATATACCAGAGGATTTTCCTAAGCTGATAACAGCTTCGGTGAAGGGGCAATCCTGGGCAACTAAAGCAAATGTGGTATTTTACTGGAGTGCTGTACCTTACCGGATGGAATGGCGTTATGCAGTGGCATCCAGCAAACTGATTTTACTGGATGCAGGACACGTATGCCAGAATCTCTATCTTGCCTGTAATGCTGTGGATTGCGGTACCTGTGCGGTAGCAGCATATGATCAAGCGGCAGCAGATGAGCTTTTGCAGTTAGATGGCGAGGAAGAAATGGTGATTTATATTGCTCCGGTGGGGAAGAAGGAAAAAAAGTTGTAACACTGGGGGAGAATAGCGTTAAAAAGAGCAAAAGAATTCAGGAGTAAATATTTGATAATTGAAATCAATTCTTAGAAATGGAGGTTTTAATGAATAAAACAGGAGTTTTGAGAGTCGTGACGGTTATCATGCTGCTTGCCTTAATATCAGCAGCGTTTGCAGACAGCAGGAATCCTTTTGTGGAAGTAGTAAAGGCAATTCGAGGATCAGTGGTGAATATTCAGGTGGAATATGAGACCAGTGTCGGCAGTATCAATGGTTTTCCCATGCAGGATGATTTTTTCAAGTTCTTTTTTCCACAGCCTCAGAGGCAGGCACCCAGCCGCAAGGCTCGGGCAATGGGGACAGGTTTTATCTTTAAGCGCGAAGGCAACAGTGTGTATATCATCACCAATAACCATGTAGTGGAAAAGGGTAAAGAAGAAGGGGCAGAGATAACAGTTGCTTTGGAGGATAAGGAAGAATATTCAGCCGAGATCGTGGGACTGGACAGTGATAGTGATCTGGCAGTGATTAAAATAGAGATAAAAGATGATGAATGGGTCACAATTGCGCCCTTAGGCGAATCAGCGAATCTGGAAGTAGGTCAATGGGCAATAGCAATCGGCAATCCATTTGGAGCAGAACTTAACCGAACCGTGACAGTGGGAGTGATATCTGCTCTGGGGCGGTCAAACTTCAATTTTGGTGGATCAGGCGGACCTTTATATCAGAATTATATTCAGACAGATGCCGCCATAAACCGGGGCAATAGCGGAGGACCACTGGTGAGTATTGATGGAGAAGTGATAGGAGTGAATGCAGCAATAAGTACACCAAACCAGGGAAATGTAGGCATAGGTTTTGCCATTCCGGTGGATATGGTGAAATCAGTAGTTAATGATCTGATGCAGCATGGTGAAGTAGTGCGCGCCTATCTGGGAATATTACCGCAGGATATCACACCTGATCTGAGACGCAGCCTGGATCTGGAAAATGTATCTGGTGTACTGATAGCTAAAGTGGAAGACGATACACCCGCATCAGAAGCAAAGATGGAACAGGGAGACGTGATCATAAAATTTAATGGGCAGGATATACCTGACGTGGCAAGGTTCCGCATAGTTGTTGCCGAAAGTGAGATAGGTGAGAAGGTTCCTGTGGAAGTTATCCGCAAGCAAAAGCATAAAACTTTAGAGGTGAAACTAATCAAGCGTCCAGATAACCTGGCGGTTAACAATGGAGCTACATCAGAAGTGAACTGGCTGGGATTAAAGGTGGAAAGTGTAAATAGCGAAGCTGCTGAGAAGTTGAATATAAAAGAAGACAAGGGAGTAGTGATAACGGCAATAGAAAAGGGTTCTGCTGCAGATGATAGTGAATTACAGGTTGGAGATGTGATACTGGAGATAAATTTCGAGACAGTGGAAGATGTAGAAGAGTTCAAGAAAATCCAGAAAAGTGTGAATGAAAGCGGAAAAGATGTTATCCTCTTTCAGGTGAAATCAACCAGTGGTCAGTATCATTACGTGGCAGTGAACAAATAAATCCGGCAAAAAGGCGGGGAAGGCAGTAGTGCATTCCCCGCCTTTTTTTAATCCAGCTGAGACCTTGCGAATGGTTGAAAAACCTTCGCAATGGTCGGTTTTTTAACAGGACACTGGCATCCCCCTGTTTTTTTTTAGCAATTCATTATCTAATTGACTGATATTATTGAGATTAAACACAATAATTTATATATATCTAATCAACACCAGATTTCAATCTGGTGCTCATGAATAGAAGAAGTTTGCTAGTGGTTTCAACCACTTCATAAAATAGTGAATGCTCCAATTTGTCAACAATTAGAATATTCCATAATCACATATATTTATATAAGAAGTCACTGAAGTGACTACATTTCGTTCGTATATTTATACCACCAACTAAAGTTGGTGGTTAATAAGAATGGTTTTTCAGATTAAATTAGAGATTAAAAATCGATAATAAATTTCGGGGGGATGCGTAATTAAAGGACAGAATTGACATTATATAATGTCATAAAGATTTTTGGGGATCGATAGACTATTGGTGAACCATTGCGAAGGTCTATCGACCATTCGTAAGGTATTGCCTGGGAGATAAATAACTAATAGGGTAGCAGTTTCAGGCTTTTCAGATTGAAGTGATCATTGAAGTGGAGATTAAGGTGAGTGATAAACACTCTTGTGAGCTGGCTGGCACTGTCTTGAGAGATATTTCTGTTTTGCAGGTTATTACCAATAGCTGGTAATTCGCAGAGGAGAATTCGTGATTCGGCAGACAGATATTCTATCATCTGGGGCAGAGCTTGCTGCTCACATTGGGGGCAGATGAAGCCTTGCTTGATAAGATGATAGCCACCCATAATGCTGGATTCTTTTCCACAAACCAGGCAATGCTTGAAATCAGGAGCGATGCCGTTTAATTCAAACACCCTGAGCAGCAGACGCCAGAAGAGGGCAATAGAATTTTTACTGACTTTTTGCGAATAATCCAGATAGTTTTTGAGCAGCCGAAAATAATTACCGGCTTCCAGCTCAGGAATTACCATTTGAGAGAACAGTTCAGCTCCTGCCTGGAGCATGACAGTAGTTTCCAGATTATCAGCTTCAAAGGTTTGTTTGAGGTCAGCAGTTTTGAGGATATGCCATTCGGAGGATTTATTTCTATGGGTAACGAATTCCAGTTCAGCCAGAACCTGAAGAGTTCCATAGCAGGAATTTTTAGGATTGCGAACACCTTTGGCGAGAATTTTAATTTTACCGGCTTGAGGAGTAAGAATATCACAGATCAGACTGGTTTCGCGGAAGATAGTTTTTTTTAGTAGTATGCCTTGAAATACATTATCCGGCTGATAATTCATTAGGTAACCTGCTTTCGGCATTCACTTTATCCAGCAGCCAGGCAATAACTAAAAGAGCAGCAATACTGAAAAGCACTAGCCATACAGGAATCTGGTCGGTTTTCAGGATAGTACTGATAACCGGGATATTTTCGCCCCATTGGGAAAGCACCAGGGTAGAAGAATTATGGAGCATATGAGCCAGCATAGTAACAAAAATACTTTTGGTTTTAATCAGCAGATAGCCGAGCCAAATCCCCATGAGGGCAGCAGGCAGGAGTCGGAAGAAATCCAGGTGGAAAAGTCCGAAGAGAATACCGGAAATGATAATAGCTTTCCAGGTGCCGGATTTTTCAAAGCCTCTGATCACGTAGCCCCGGAAGAGCATTTCTTCACAGATACCCGGTAATACGGCAATGATCATCAGTGATTGCCAGATGGGCAGTTCATGGAGTTGCATCAGCTTTTGCATACCTTCCAGATATGATTCCGGCAGGGGATAGAGAAAATTAACGATTTGCATGGAAAAGGCAGCCAGGAAAAAACCAAAGGGTGCTGCTGCTATAGCGAGAAGGAAATTAACCGGCTTAGTAGATTGCATTCTGGCGGCTTTTTTTATATCAGTGTGGGAAAGGTGGTAGATGAGCAGCACAGGCAGCAGAACCAGAAGAAGCTCGGTTTTGATCAAGCCAAGTGAGAGGTTTTTTGCCTGCCAGGGAGTTCCGAGGTAGTAAAACAGGAGAAGTACGAGGATGAATACCCCGATTACAAATTGAGAGGAAAAGATGTCAGCTTTGCCTTTACCCCAGAATTTGAGGCTTTTTTCTTCAGTAGTCCGGAAAAGCACGCTTTCTTTTTTGAAGAGGCTGATGCTTATCATCACTCCAATACCTGCCAGGAGCAGAGTGGAGATGATCACTACCAGGTAATGACCAACATTGAGGTCACCGAGTAATAATTCTTTGAGCAGCAGTGAGAAATTTATGATAGGGATAAGAGCAAATCCATAATTAAGTTCAAATCCGGGGAAAACACTGATCATGGAGAACATCATACCTATCAGCAGCAGTGGAGTTTGATATGAGGAGCATTCTTTGACATTTCGTGACCAGGTGGAGAGAGAGAGCTGGATGGAAGCAAAGAGGATTGCCAGCGGTATCATGGCAATAAAGATGAGCATGAAGCTGACAATGGGCATTTGAACCTGACTTAAGTCCATTTCTGCCATACCGAGAATATGCCGTGTGGAAATATACATGCTAAAAAGATTCATAAATACAGTAATAAAAGAAAAAGTGATGATAGTGAGGAATTTTCCTGCTACCAGTTCCAGCCGGCTGGCGGCACTCACCAGAATAGTTTCCAGAGTGCCTCTATCCTTTTCACCAGCTACCAGATCAGAGGCGACAACAGCTCCGCTGGAAATGGTGAGGATGATGAGCATATAAGCGAGGAATTTGCCTAATAACGCACCCAGAATCTTTTGGGGCGGGGCGATATTTACTGATTCAAGGTTTATTGCTTCCAGAATTTCACTGGAGATATTCAGGTCGTTGAGCCTGCCGCTGACAATTTCCCATTTAGTGGAACTAATAATATCTCTGATCGTGCTGTAGGCTTTCAGGCTTTTATCATCAGTATTATTATAATAACCAGTAACGATCAATCTTCGATAACCGCTGCTGACGGTATCTCTTAGAGCGAGAAATGCCTGGATATCATTATTTTCGACTAGTTCTTTAAATTGCTTGTTCCAGCCCTGCTCGCGGGTTGTTTTTATGTGCAGAATATCTTCCTGCTGCAAGCTGGTTACCAGTTGCAGTGATTCAGCAGACTCCACTTGATCATAGACATAGATAATTTTCTGTGCTTCCTGGATTTTAGTTTCCTGACGTGAGGCGATAGTCGCAACAAATATGCTGATAAACGGGTATAATACAATAGGAAGAATAATAGATGTAATAATAGTTCGTCTATCCCTGAAGAGATCAAGCATTTCTTTTTTGAAGATAATCAGTGTTTTAGTCCAGTTCATTCATAACCTCAAACTCAGGAGCATTCTGGCTGGACACATATTTAATAAAGATATCATCCAGATCAGCTTCGCCGGTGTCTTCTTTCATTTCTGCCCAGGTACCTTCCTTGAGCATTCTGCCTTGATGAATCATCACAATGCGGTCAGCAATTCTCTCGGCTTCCCGCATGATATGAGTGGAAAAGAGGACACATTTTCCTTCCGTTTTGCAGGAATGAATGAAACTGATAATATTTTTAGCAGTGAGAATATCCAGACCGGCAGTAGCTTCGTCAAAGATCATTACCGGCGGGTCATGGACAATGGAACGGGCAATAGATACTTTTTGCCTCATCCCGGTGGAAAGGCTGTCAATTTTTTTATCGAGAAAGTCCTTCATATCGAGCATGCCGTCGATCAGTTCTATACGTTCTGCAATCTTTCTACCCGGCATATCATAGAGCTTACCAAAATAGGTAATCAGTTCCCGGGCAGTTAATCTGCGATATAGACCGGTATCGCCAGAAAGAAAGCCTAATTTTCTGCGTATTTTCTGAGGTGCTTCCAAAAGATCATAGCCACAAATAGTAGCTCTGCCGGAAGTGGGCTGCAGTACTGTGGACAGCATACGCATAGTAGTAGTTTTTCCAGCCCCATTCACGCCCAGTAACACAACAATTTCGCCAGCATTTGCCTGGAAAGATAAATTATCAACTGCCTTGAGGTTTTCCCCTTCTTTCTGGGAAAATTCTTTAGTTAGACCTTCTACTGAAATCAATAGATCCCCTTTAATCGTTAAAATATATAGCTGTAATAGGATTAATTCTGCTTGCCTTCCAGGCTGGGTATGCTCCGCTGAGAATGCCAATTAATATAGAGAAGCTAAATCCAAGAACGATGCCCTGCCAGGGCAGTTCAAACTGCTGTTTGAGGGCAGAAGAAACGAGCATAATCACTACTTTGGAAAGGAGTGTCCCGATGGAAGCTGCAATCACTGCCAGGATAATGGATTCAGAAAGAAAGAGGGCAAATACATCTAATTCAGTGGCTCCAATACTTTTGCGGATACCAATTTCTTTCATTCGTTCACTAATGGAAATCAGTAGAGTACTAAATAAACCAATACCACCAACGATCAAGGAAATTGAGGCTATAGTGGATAGAGTGATATTTAGTTTTTTCATCATATCCTTTAATTCATCAGTGATCTTGAACATAAATGCTCCCACATCATTGAACTGAAAGTCATGCGACATATTATGCTGGATAAGCATATTTTGACGAATCTGGTTTTTCATGATGGGGAAATCAGAATCACCAAATGCCTGGAAATAGATATAATCAATAGCGTGATCAGCAGTTAAATATTTGGCAGCAGTGGATAGCGGAATATAGACAGCATTCAGGTCACGTTCTCTCTCCCAGCGGTTAAAATTCATACCGCCAGTGAAATTCAGCTGGTCTTTTCCCAGAATGCCAATTACTTTATAGCGCATATTGCCAGCTTTCAATATTTCACCGATTCCGCCTTCAGGGAAGTTCTTTTCAGCGAAATTATAACCCAGAATGCAAACTTTCAGGGCATCAGAATCTTCCATTTTATTGAAAAATCTGCCTTCGGAAATATTAAAGCTTTTGGAATGGAAAAAGTCATTATTAGTAGCATTTATCCGCAGCCAGTCAGATTTTCCTGTTTTATTTGCCGTAGTGCGTTCCCAGCGCTGGATCATGCCGTAATTGTATTTGGTTTGCACCTGATGAGAAAGCATCTGGTAATCTTCAAAGGATAGTGGCTTTTGAGAACGGTTTATATACATAAACCGCCTGTGTCTGCTGGAAACTGTAGTGGTGGAATTGCCATTTTCACCGGGATATAATAGAAGTGAATTATTCCAGCCCAGTTGCTCCATATTTTTCATAACCATGCTTTTAATACCGTTCACAGCCGAAAACATGGTTATCACGGCAAAAACGCCGATTACGATGCCCAGTAAAGTGAGTGCAGACCTCAGCTTGTGCTCAAAGATGTTGCGGAAACTGCTGGAAAGGTTTTCGCGAAAGTGCATTACGTTTTCCTGGATTTCTTTTTCCTGGGGTCGGGAGCGGCAGAAATTATTTTCCGGCAGTCTTCATAGCTGAGATTTTCAGGGTCATACTCAGCGGGAATTTTATAATTTTTACGCCCGAACGTCAAGTAGGGACCCCATTTACCTTTAAGTACTTTCAGTTTATCGTCTTCACTGAATTCTTTTATTATCCGGTTCTTTTTCTCTTCGTCCTGCTGTTTCATCAGTTCCAGGGCAAATTCCAGATCAACGTCATCCAGTTTTACTTTTTTATCCAGGGAGTAGTTATTCTTTCCTGACTTGATATAGGGACCGAATCTTCCGGTAGCCAGGAAAACTTCCTGATCGTTGTATTCACCTAAAAGTTTCGGGAACTCGAAGAGTTTCAGTGCTTCTTTAAGGGTGATTTCTTCGAGGCTTCTATTTTTGGGCAGACTGGCGAAACGAGGTTTATCCTCATCATCTTTATCTCCAATCTGGATCATAGGACCGTATCTACCGAGGCGGGCTACTACTTTGCGTCCAGTAGCAGGGTCTTCACCCAGATAATTTTCTCCGCTGAATTTTTCTGATTCTTTTCCGGTAAGTTCTACTTGTTTATGGAAAGAAACATAGAAATGGTCGATCATTGTTTTCCATTCCAACTCACCATTGGCAACTTTATCAAATTCTTCCACAACCAGCGCAGTGAAATTATAATCAATAATTTCCAGGAAATATTTCATCAAGAAATCATTAACTACACCACCAATATCAGTAGGGAATAATTTACCTTTTTGCGCGCCATGTTTTTCACTTTTGGATTTTTCAGTCACCTTGCCTTTTGCTAATTCCAGGATAAATATCTGACGAGTTAAGGCAGGTTTATTCAGTTTTTCCACATATTTCCGTTTCTGAATAGTGGAAATTATCGGAGCATAAGTGGAGGGGCGTCCGATTCCCAGTTCTTCCAGTTTACGAACCAGCATTGCTTCATTATATCTTAGTGGTGGCTGAGTAAATTTCTGAGTAGCTGTCATTTTAATCAAGTCCAGTACTTCACCTTCATTGAGAGGTGGAATAGTCTGTACTTCATTACTTTCACTATCACTGGACTCATAAACTTTCAGGAATCCCGGAAAGGTGATGATCTCGGCATTGGCAACCAGTTTCTCCGGACGAGTGGAAATATCAATAGTCACGATAGTTTTTTCCATTACAGCGTCGCTCATTTGACTTGCAACAGTTCTTTTCCAGATCAGTTTATAAAGTCTTTGCTGGTCATTTGTGCCTTCCACTTCCCTTTCACTGGCAAAGGTAGGGCGAATAGCTTCATGTGCTTCCTGAGCACCTTTTGTCTTGGTTTTATACATGCGTCGTTTGTAGTAGCGGCTGCCAAAATCATCAATTATCTCTTTTTTGATCGTATTCATAGCCAGTTCGCTGAGAGTAACGGAATCGGTACGCATATAAGTGATTTTACCAGATTCATACAGCTGCTGGGCAACCAGCATGGTTTTAGCGACAGTGAAACCCAGTTTACGGCTGGCATCCTGCTGTAAAGTGGAAGTGGTGAAAGGGGGTGGAGGAACTTTTTTGCCGGGTCTCTTTTCAATGTTATTTACTATATAGGCAGCCGGAATACAGTCATTCAGAAATTTTGCAGCAGAGTCTTTATCATTGATATTATCAGGAACTTCAGCTTTCAATACGCTATCTTTAACCTGAAAATCAGCATTAATTTTATATGAATTAGTTTCCTGGAAATCCTTAATCTCGTTTTCTTTATCAACAATCAGCCTGGTTGCCACAGATTGCACTCTGCCGGCGCTAAGTTTTGGCATCACTTTTCGCCAGAGCAGGGGCGATAATTCAAAACCTACCAGTCTATCCAGAATACGTCGAGCCTGCTGGGCATCCACGAGATTCATGTCAATTTTACGCGGGTTTTCGATCGCTGCCAGGATAGCCGGTTTAGTGATTTCATGAAAAACTATCCGATTCACCCTGTTCTCATCGAGTCCCAGAGTTTTTAAGAGATGCCAGGAAATAGCTTCTCCTTCGCGGTCTTCGTCAGTTGCCAGCCACACAAGCTCTGCTTTATCTGCCAGTTCACGGAGCTCTTTCACGATTTTCTTCTTATCGGAGCTGGTTTCATATACAGGTTCATAATTACCTTTGATATCCACACCCAGGCTCTTAGCCGGCAGGTCACGAATGTGACCCATAGATGCCTTTATCACGTAATCACTACCTAAAAATTTCGAGATGGTTTTTGCTTTTGCCGGGGATTCCACTATTACAAGATTTTTTGCCATAATCAATTGACCTCATCATCAAATTCTATTTCATAGTCCTGCATAAAGAACAGTTCTATCATTTCCTTGATCGGAACATTTTTTGTTTCATTAAAAATCACAAAATTTAAAATATTATCGACACTCTGTTTATCCATTTTACGACTTGTAAAATACACTATTTGCATACAGATAGCAATCACATGCTCAAAAACATCCCGGTCAATGGCACCAGATTGCAACATACTCAATAAGTAAATTATAGCGTCAGATGTTAAACTTTCCCGCTCTTCCCAGTTCAATATTCTCATATAATTGTTATTATCCTGGTGCATCATTTTAAGCAGGTTCTCGGCGTCTTCTTCTGAAAAGCCCAGATTCAGCAGGCGGTTTTTACTAAGTCCTTCACTGAAAAGGATATCAAGTAAATCATTAACTCCGTTATCTTTTTTCATGTAATTACCTGTTAGCCTTCATCTTGATATCTACCGCAGCATTTCTTATATTTCTTGCCACTGCCGCAGGGGCAGGGATCGTTTCTGCCAATTTTGGGAGACACCTGGCGGGGCTGCAGTTTTTCTGTACCGGTTCTGGCTGGCTGCTGCTGGGGAGCATGTCCGCCTGCCTGGTTGATAGCTGACTGAGCTTTTGCCCGTTCAAAGGCAGAGCTGCCACCATGCTCCATATTGATCTTGCTTTGCAGCATATCATACTGCTCTTTGGGCAAAATTTTAATAGTGAACACTTTCCTGGTCACATTTTTATTAATATTGAATATCAGGGTCTGAAATAAGAGAAAGGCTTCTTTTTTGTATTCAATCAGCGGGTCTTTTTGAGCATAAGCTCTGAAACCGATACCTTCGCGGAGTAAATCCATTTCGTGCAGATGGTCACGCCAGAGTTCATCGACAACCGTGAGAAGAGAGCGTCTTTCAATGTCGCGCATCTGTCCAGCACCCAGTCGTTTTTCGCGATCCTGGTATGCTTCCATCGCTATTTCAAAAGTATTTTCCACCAGATTTTCTGCTGTGATCGCTTTAATGTCTTCTGGTTTACAGGGTATAGTATATTCATTAGTCAAATAGTCGCAGACAGCTTGTAAATCCCAGTTTTCATAATATCTTTCCGAGGCAATAATTTCTTCAACTTTCTCGGTGATGGTTTCGCGGATCATTTCAGTGATCTCATTTCTGAGATCATAGCCTTTCAGAACATTTCTACGATAGCGGTAGATCACTTTCCGCTGCTGGTTCATCACTTCATCATATTTGATCAATTGTTTTCTGATCTCAAAATTGTATCCTTCCACCCGTTTCTGAGCATTTTCCACAGCCTTATTCATCCAGGGATGAGTGATAGCTTCTCCGCTTTGGAACCCCATTTTCAGCATCATGGGAGCAATCCGGTCTGAGCCAAATAAACGCATAAGATCATCTTCGAGGGAAAGATAGAAGCGAGAGGTTCCCGGATCACCCTGTCTGCCGGCACGTCCTCTAAGCTGGCGGTCAATTCTACGGCTTTCATGACGTTCGGTTCCTATTACGTGCAAGCCATCGATAGGCAATCCGAAAGGGTATTCATCTTTCAAGCTGTGATCAAGATTCTGGTATTGCGATTTATCTTTGCTTACAACTCCCTTACCCAGTTTAATATCAGTACCACGACCTGCCATATTAGTGGCAATAGTCACTGAGCCGGGATCTCCGGCATTTTTGATAATTTCAGCTTCGCTTTCGTGGAATTTAGCATTTAATATCTTATGCTCGATTTTCTTGCGGGACAGCAATCTACCGAGTTTTTCTGACACTTCCACAGTGACAGTTCCCACCAGGACAGGTTTACCACGTTTGTGCCAGAACTCAATCTCATTGATAATTGCCTGATATTTCTCGTTTCTTGTTAAATAGATAAGATCATCATGATCAATCCGGGAAACAGGTTCATTAGTGGGGATCACCATAACCGGCAATTCATAAATTTCCAGAAATTCACCTTCTTCAGTGATAGCGGTTCCGGTCATACCAGCCAGTTTATCATACATCCTGAAAAAGTTCTGCAGTGTGATAGTAGCAAAGGTTTGGGTAGCTTCTTCAATCACGCAGTTTTCCTTAGCTTCCAGAGCCTGATGCAAACCATCAGAAAAGCGGCGTCCCGGCATCATTCTGCCGGTGAATTCATCAACTATCATCACTTTGCTGTCCTGCACCACATATTCCACATCTTTCTCAAAAACCGTGTAAGCCTTTAGAAGCTGTTTAATATTGTGTAATCTCTCATTTTTATCAAAATATTCATCTTGCACTTTTTCTTTGGCTTTAATTTTTTCGGCAGTGCTCAGATCAGGATTGTCATCTACTTCCGCGAGCAATTCATCAAGCTGACGCACGATAAACAGGTTGGGATTGCGGCTGGACATAAACTCATTACCTTTATCGGAAAGTTCCACGCTGTTTTGCCGTTCTTCCACAAAAAAGAATAATTCTTCAGTGATCAAATGCAGCTTTTTCTCTCTGATATACATGCTTTCAAAATCCTGCAGATGTTTCTTGAGTTCACCTTGTTTCATCATTTTCAGAAATGATTTATTTTTCGGTGCTCCGCGGTATATTTTTAAAAGCAAGTTACCAATCACATTTTCATCGCGGTTTTCTTTTTCCAATTCGCTGCGCAATTTGCCCAGAAAGCCATTCACCAGAATGTTTTGCTTTTCCACTAACTGCTTTATCATGGGTTTCAGTTCCGGATAAAAATTCTTGCTCTCTGCTACAGGTCCACTAATTATCAGCGGTGTTCTCGCTTCATCCACCAGCACACTGTCAACTTCATCCACGATGGCATAATACAGCTTGCCCTGTACTAATTGATCTTCGCGAATTGCCATATTATCACGCAGGTAGTCAAAACCAAATTCACTGTTAGTACCATAGGTGATGTCACAATTATATGCTGCCCGTTTTTCATTATTGGTCAAGCCGTTAATATTCACACCCACCGTCATGCCATGAAATTCGAATACCGGTTTCATCCATTCGGCATCACGGCTTGCCAGATAGTCATTTACGGTAACCAGGTGGCAGGAATGTCCGGAGAGAGCATTCAGGAACAAAGGCATAGTGGCTACCAGGGTTTTTCCTTCACCGGTTGCCATTTCGGCAATATTCCCTTCATGCAGAGCTATACCACCGATCAATTGCACATCGTAGGGCACCATTTCCCATTTCTGCATTGTACCACGAACTTCAAATTCCTGACCTGTCATTCTGCGGCAGGTATCTTTCACAATGGCAAACACCTCGGGCAAATATTCACCCAGAATAGTGTGCCGCTCAGTTTTTATTTTCTCCATCAGGACATCTATCTGGTTGCCATAAGTTGTCCGGTCAGAATCTTTCACTGCCACCTGATAGTCACGTTGAAGCTCTTCCAGCCTGGTTTCCAGTCCGGAAATTCTGCTGGCAATATCTGCCCGGATTGCTTTCACCCGTTCGCGCAATTCTTCATCACTTTTTGACTGCAGTGATGGATATATTTCCAGTATCTTATCAAGTTGCGGCTTCACTTTTTTCAGCTCACGATCGTATCTATTGCCAAACACCTTGAGAATTAATTTCTTAAACATTCAAACTTCCTGTACTTTGCTTCTCTATTACCTGTAATCTGATAATGTGTCAATATCTATAAACCAGTAGGATTTATTTCTGGCTGAGCCAGCTGCGATATTCTGCCAGAAATGCCTGGGCTTTTGAACCTGTGAGACTGAGTTTCCAATAGGAATCTCCTCCCTGTATTGACTGAAAATTAACTTTTAAGACCATTTCTCCTAATTCATCCACCCATTGGCAAAACATTACCTTATCATAAGGTATAATAAATTCTTTATTTTCAAAATAACTTTTCATTTTTTAATATCCTCCAGTTCGCAAACTTCTACCTCTACTTATCATGTCAATCACTTTCTCCTGTACAGAAAGTGGAATTCCCATTTTCTTTTAATGTGTAATACAAGAAATCAGCAAAAAAAGGGCACTCTTGTAAGCCTGCCCTTTGATTTCTATTTCTCAATTTTTTATTCTATAAGACTGGATGCCAGAATATCAAGACCCTGTATCAGTAACCGGGTATCAAGAGCATAGCTGATGCGTATCCAGTTTTTGCCATTTTGTCCAAAGGCACAACCTGGTATCACGATCACGCCCTTTGCAGAAAGCTCAGCTGCCAGTTTTGTGTCATCTCTATCTACTCGAATAAATAGATAGGGTGCTGCATCTGGTGGCAAATACTCAATATCTGGTAATCTGGTCGCAAAATAATCTGTGATCAGGTCATAATTTGCTGTTAACTGTTCCTTGATCTGGCAGATAGTCCCTCTGCCGGCTTCACTTAGTGCCAAGGTTCCCACTTTCTGCGAAATATAGGGAGCGCAGGTAGATTGATACTGGTGGGCTACTACGATGGGTTTGATGTAATCTGTGATCCTGCTGGCTGCCCAGCCGATGCGCCAGCCGGTCATGCAGTAGGCTTTACTCAAACCTGAGATGGCTATGGAGTTTTCATAGATGTCCAGAATACTAGGCTGACGCGGGATATAGGTGAGTTCGCGATAAATCTCATCACAGATGATCATTATGTTATTTTGGGCGCACACATCAGCCATAAATTCCAGTTCAGCTACTGTGAGGCATTTGCTGAGTGGATTTGAGGGATTGCAGATCACCACAATCCGGGTTTTAGGGCTGATTTTGGCAACAAAATCTTCTTTATCAAGGCAGAATCCCTGGTCAGGATCAAGACGATAATATACTGGTAAGCCATTATTTAATTTTATTGATGCCTCATACGCCAGAAAGGTGGGGTCTGCCAGCATCACTTCATCGCCAGGATTCACATAAGCTGTGAAACAGGAATGGATAGCTTCTGCCGCACCGCAGGTTATGCACACACCTTCGCTTTCGATTTCATTATTGTAATAAACAGCCACTTGATCGCGGAATTCTTTCATTCCGGCATTTTCGGTATAACGGCAGTTTTCATTCAAAGCCACGTCTGCTGCCCGGTTCCGCAGAAGTTGCGGCATATCAAACTGGATTTCACCTAATCCAAGGTTAATCGCCTTACCTTGAGCTGCTTCGAATATCTGCCGAATGATAGATTTCTGAACAGAATGCATCCGATCTGCTTGTTTTAAAAGCATTTTACCTCCATAATAATATTTTTTTGGCAGATTAATTGTTACCTTTTTTCCGTCAATCATAATAAAAGTTGTAACCACCGATTTGTTGAAGAACCCGGATAAATGTAATGTAAAACAATAACTACTATTCCTTCGCATACAGTTACGGCATTAGACTTCGTATCTCCGTCTCGACAAGCGGCAGGCAGAGGCACAGAGAACACTGAGCAATGAAAGAATTATTTAACCCATTGTATGCAGTAGTACCTTGCAACTAATATTCTGTCAATTTTTGGCAGAAATTTAATAATCTAAAGCTGGAATAAGCACTACCTCCTTAAGTCTTTCACCTGCTATGATGAGGGATTTACCAAGTTTCGTAAGATAGTATTT
>JAIPGP010000044.1 GCA_021735645.1 Candidatus Cloacimonadota bacterium | reverse complement strand
TTGAAGATTACCCCTATATTTAACTTTTATAAAAATTCAACTCCTTAAATTTCTTCAAGCTCTTTGGCTGGTTACTGTTACTCATATTCTATGACTTCAATCAAGTTCTACACACCACCACGACTCACGACTCCCATTTTCAATTTGTACGCTTCCCTCTATCAGTCATATAGACTTCCATCATAAGTATCGTAGATTAATCCTCCCGGATTAATCATTAATTAAGCCTTAATCAGAATGATTAAGCTACATTAAGATTTAACTCCCACAGCATCATTAAAACTTGCTGTTTCACCCTTATGCTCTTCACTTATAACTTTTCCTTAACGCTGATCTTGCAACTATTGAGTCCTGCCTGACTTTTAATTATGCCCTATTCGCCATAATTAATATTCGGGTGTTGAACACGCTCCCAAATTCCCATCTTCCCATTTTCTCCCCTTCAGACCATCGTCTCACGATAATAGATAGAAAATGTAAGGAAATGTAAGGAAAATGTAAGTCCATAATTCCCTGCAATAATATTAATTACAACAAAATATTACTCTTTTGGCGTTTTTTGAAGATTACACCTGTTATATTATTAAAAAAAACATCTTTCTTCAATAATTTCTTTACTATTCACTCTTAAATAACACATTACAGTTTTCAAATAAAATGTGACCAAAATGTAACTTCTTATTTTATTGTTTAGCATGCTTTTAACTCATTAAATTACATTTTTGCTCATTTTTGCAAATACATACCCATTATTTTAATATTTTTTTAAGCAGCAGTCTTTGGTAAAATTAAGTTAAAGATTATCATAAAATTGGGGTCATTTTAATATCTTTGAGGTCAGATGTTCTGAAGTTGGGTTATTAAATTACCCAAAATCTTTTGGAGTACATTAACCTTGTTAATGTGTGCAGTGCCAGCCGCATGAACCTGCAACCGAAAACAATTTCATTTTTTTTTCTTTACAAATCTACAAAACTTAGGTTTATTTGTTATCAGAAAAATAAACAAGGAGGTTTTTATGAATATTAATCAAGGAAGGTTAGAAATAGCCTGACCTGCTGATTTTACTTAAACAGGTAATACCCTATTTGAGGGTTATAAATAAAGATGTTTAGCGGAATCAGCAGTCTCATTTTGCAGTGCTGATGCCGCTATAAAAAATACGGAGATAAATCCGTAAACGGTTTTGGGACTGCTGCCCGGAACCGTTTTTTTTTTGTCAGTATATTACAAAGGAGGCAGATATGCAGAGAAGCAGCCAGAAGACTTATACCCGAAAACGTCCCTCACATCCTGATACAGCCCACACAAAAGCCAAAGACTGGTTTAAGCGTAAAGGCAGGAAATCTGTGAGGAAATTTGAGAAGCAACAAACCAGAGAACAGCAGGACTAATGTTTTCTCTTCTCTGGTAATAACTGGAGGAATTGTGAAATTAGAAGAATTAGGATGGAACTCATTTTTCGCTGAGAAATATGAGGAATATAAGCAGAAAGGGCTTTTTGCAGCCCGTGTCGCCCGGGAACAGAAGAATTTGTACCGGGTATTAAGTGAGAATGGCGAAGAGCAGGCGATCATGAGTGATCAGCTTTTTATGAACGCCTTTTCCAGTATAGAGTTACCGGCAGTAGGAGACTGGGTATTATGCCACCGAAAAGTTGGCTTTGAGAAAGTCTTTATCGACAGGATATTGCCGCGGCAGAGTAAATTTTCCCGCAAAGGCAAAGATAGTTATGGTAGAAATTATCAGAAAGATGGCAGCTCAGATGAGCAGATAATATCAGCCAATATAGATACAGTATTTCTGGTGATTTCTCTGGATAGGGATTTTAATCTGCGGAAAATAGAGAGGTATTTGACCCTTATCTGGGATAGCGGCTCGGAGCCTGTAATTATTTTAAATAAAGCAGATCAATGTGAAGACCCCCTGTGGTTCGCTGTTCAGGCAGAGTCAGTAGCCCTGGGAATACCTGTTCATATTATTAGTGCTTTACAGAAGAAAGGTATTGAACCATTAAGGTCATATCTCAAAGCAGGTAAAACTGTGACCTTTATTGGGTCTTCCGGAGCGGGGAAATCATCATTGATCAATGTGCTGACCGGCGAAGAGCTGCAATATGTGAGTTATGTTCGTGAGGATGATAAAAGAGGACGGCACACCACCACTACCCGGGAAATGATCCTTACCAAAGGTGGTGGAGTATTGATAGATAATCCCGGTATGCGTGATATAAAACTGTCTGTAAGTGAAACAACACTTGACAGAACTTTTTCGGATATTGTAGAATTAGAAAAGCAGTGCAGGTTCAGAAATTGCCGCCATGAAAGTGAGCCCGGCTGCGCAATTAAGCAGGCAATAGAAGCTGGAAAACTGGATATTGAGCGTTTTGAGAGCTATATCAAGCTGCAAAGAGAAGTCAAGTTTCAGGAGAAGCGGAATAAGCAGCGCCAGAAATTTATTGATAATGCCCGATCGCAGCAGCGAGTGCAGGGGATAAAGATAAAGAAACATCGAAATAAATAATTAACAGGAGGTTTAATGGAAATTAGGAAAATCACCAGGGATGAGACAAAAAAATATCATCGTCTATCGCAATATGCCTTTGGTAGCTGGCAAAATAAAGATATTGAAGAAGAAAGGATCAATTGGATGAATCCGGAAGAGTGCTATGTTATAATTGAAGATGGTGAGATGATATCCGGTCTTATCAGTCACAGCTTGAAGCAGAGCGTGCGGGGAACTGTGAAGAAGCTTTCCGGTATCGGCAATGTGGCTACTTATCCGGAATACAGGAATAAAGGCTGCGTAAAAGAGCTGTTCAAATACACTTTCAAGGAAATGAAAGCTGTGGATCAGGCAGTAAGTATGCTGCAGCCCTTTAAAGAAAGCTTCTATAATAAATTTGGCTATGTCTCTACTAACCGGGAAATCAATTTGAAGTTTCATGTAGATGGTATTCAGCACTATCTGAGTAAAACCCCGGAAGATTGGACTGTGGAACGCAAAACCGGATTATCAGCTCAGAAAGAGTTTAATGCTTTCTTCTTTCGGGAAGCTGTTAACTGGCATGGTATGGTTATTTCTGATGAGATTTATCAGGGTTTCAGTGAACATCTGGCAAAAGACACTATCTATATTCTGGTGAAATATAAGAATGACATCAAGGCTGTATGCTGCTATAAAAAGCAGGAATCGGTGATCAGGATAAACAATATTTTCTGGCAGGATATCGCAGCGAGAAAGGTGCTTTTTAACTTTTTAGCCAGACACCGTGACCAGGTGGGCAACTTTGAGATGTTCATACCTATGGGAACAAATTTCTATAGCTGGTTCTCGGATATGAAAAGCCAGTATGAACTCAAAATGTGCGAAGGTCCCTGGATGGTGCGGATAATAGATATTAAGTCTGCTTTTAGTGATTTGAAACTGATAAGTAGCAGCAATGTGACTATGGAGGTTAAAGATGATATGTGTGACTGGAATAATGGAAAGTATAAGCTGGCAGTTAAAGATGGAAAGTCCAATATCTCCAGATGCAAGCAAAGCAGCAAAGCGGATGTGACAGGTGATATCAAAGGCTATTCTGCCTTGCTATATGGTGCACTTTCTTTAGAAGAAATCTGCGATAAAGGCTGGCTGCAGGTAAATGATTCATCAATACATAAGATTTTACAGGAATGGTTCCCTCAGCTTCTGCTGTTCAATACTTTCATGTTTTAATGCGGAAAAGATTGACAGGGATATGATAAATTGATTTCTACTGCTGGTATGAAAGAAGCAGAATATTATCAAACCCTGAATAATGATAAAGTGGAATGCCTGCTTTGCCCGGTGCATTGTCATATTATGCCAGGCAATTTTGGCAGATGCCGCTCACGTGAGAATGTGGATGGGAAACTGATTGTCAGAAATTTTGGGCAAACAGTTTCCCTTAATCCTAATGATCCTGTGGAAAAAAAGCCATTGTATCACTTCCTGCCCGGACAAAGAATATTATCGATTGGGGCAAATTTCTGTAATCTGCATTGCAATTACTGCCAGAATTATCAGATATCACAGATGAAAGCAACAGTTAGAGACCTCACGAGGGAAGAGCTATTGCTTTTACTCCAGCAATATGATCTGGAAGCTGTTGCCTTCACATATACAGAACCTGTGATCTGGTATGAGTTCGTGAAAGCTGCCAGTCGATATCTAGTGGAGAACGGCTACAAAACTGTGCTGGTAACCAATGGATACATAAATCCCGAACCGTTAAAAACGCTTCTCCCCTATATCACAGCTATGAATATTGATCTAAAATCCATCCGGGATGATTTCTATCGCAGAAACTGTGACGGAAGCCTGCAACCGGTATTAGATACTATAAAATATGCCGCAGGAAAATGCCATATAGAGATCACAAATCTTTTAATAACGGGTGAGAATGACAGTGATGAGGACATCAATGATCTGATTAGCTTTGTAGCTTCAGTGGATTCCCGAATTCCCCTGCATTTTTCCAGATACTATCCACGCTATAAACTCCAGAAACCGGAAACTAAGATACAGCGTCTCCATTACGCCTATCATCAGGCAAAGCAGAAGCTGGCACATGTATATCTTGGCAATATTCCTTTTGAGAATATTATTTACTGTGAGAATTGCAATCATGCCTTAGGTAAACGTGATTATAACATTCCCTTTTCTCTGCTAAAAGGTAAATGTCCTCACTGCGGTCACCAAAACTATGGCATCTGGGAATAATCTCAAACAAGGCTTAAAGTTGCTAAATTTTCCTGATATTGTGCTTGTAGTAATCCTCTTGCTTGCAGTCGGACTGATTTTTATTCTGCAGTTATCTAATCAGAAAGCGGGTTTTATACAAGTAAAAGTGGATAATGCTATTGTTGGGAAATACCCTTTGGATAAAGATCGAACTATAGAAATCAATCCAGGCACAATACTGGAAATAAAAGATGGCAAATACCGCTTAGCCAGTTCAGCCTGTAAAAAGCAGATATGTGTGAAACAGGGCTGGAGCAGCAATCAGCCTATTATCTGCGTACCTCAAAAATTGATCATCTCAATTAGGAAAGATGCGGGAAAAAGCGAATCACCTCTCACCTACTAAGCTCCTGTTTTTTGAGCAATAATGATTAATCTGTGAGTAGATTCCGAATATTCACTGAAATCATAATCACCATAAGTTTCTATTATCTGAAAACCTGCTTCCTCTAATAGGTTTGTCATCTCTTCAAGGTTTACAGCTTTCAACGAGATATTATTTGTAAACTCTATATATCTGCCTGCACTATATTTCACTTCATAGCGATCATACCAGTTCCTGATACCTGCTTTCCTATCTGTATTCCAGGAAGTAAACAGAGTGATGTTTGCCTGAATTTCTTTATTGTATTCAGAGTAGAGTTTCGTTAAAGGCATATTCTCCGGCAGGCAGGTGATATCATTATCCAGATCAAAGCAGAGAATACCTTCCGGCAATAAGTGTTTGTAAATAGCTTCAAGGCAGTGTCCTTGCTCATTTCGGTTAAGAAGATACTGAAAGGTGGAATATGATGCAAGACAGATATTGAACTGATCAGCTAAATAAAAATCCCTCATATCCGCATGAACTATCTTTAGCTCTCCCCCATACTCAAGCGTCTCAGTTTTTGTCTGAAGATGATTCAGAGACTCAGCGGAAATATCAAAAGCAGTTATAAGATTGCCATCCAGAAGAAGAGGAATTGTAAAACAACCGGTTCCGGCACCTAATTCCAATACTTTATTACCATACTTTCCGGTAATAGACTTCCAGAAATCTATCTCATCAAGCCTGTCACCCATGACAAGCGCTGTCTCCCAGTCACAGATATCTGCAAAACCAATCTCATTCATTACTAATCTTCAAAGAAAGGATTCAAGCGCTCTACTTCTTCTGTCTGCAGGATTTCATAAACTTCTGCAGGTGAGTTGGCATTGATCAATTTCTCTCTGATAAGAGGCTGATGTCCGAATATTCTGGCAACGTGAGCCAGCACGTTCAGATGAAGATTGTAGTTCTCCCTGGGAGTGGCGATCATAATAATTATATGCACCGGTCTGTCATCTATAGAATCAAATTCTATCCCCGTAGAAGAAATACCAATTACACCCATAATGCGGGGGCCGCCCTTGATAATTGCATGCGGAATGGCAATATGACTGCCAATTCCTGTAGAAATCTCATTTTCTCGTTCATGGACAGAATTCGTAAGTTCTTCCAATGTCATATATTCCTGGCATTTATGAGTTTTAAAGAGGAATTCCGCCAAAATATCCAAAGCCTGCCATTTGTCTTTGTCATTCAGATTGATCAGTACATATTCTTCCTGGAGAAATTCCAGAAGACGAATACGGTCTTTATCTGCCTCTCCTGCATTTTTTAATGCCAAACCGGTAAATATTGGACCAAGCAATTCATATACAACCACTGCCGTAAGAATAATTGCCGTTATCTGAGCAGAATATTCATTAAGAAAGGAAGAGTTTGCACACAGCATCACCAGACCAATTGCCAGTCCTGCAATGGGGAACATACTTAAACCGATGTTGTTACTGATAGTTCTGGTAGAATTAGAAAGTCTTGCCCCTATATAAGGACCTGTAACTTTGCCAATGAAGCGGCTGATGATCAGAATACCGCCGGCAAATCCTGCAACAGTAATCGCTTTAAAATCGAAATGCGTTCCTGCCAGCACAAAGAACAGAGAAAACACTTCTTTTTCTATGTCTGTGAATGCTCCAAAGAGTTCATTGCGGTAACGTGATTTGTTTGTGAGAATGATACCAAGTATCAAACTGGGCAGAATGCCAGAGAAATGCAAAGATTCGGAGGCTCCCACCGTAATGATCACTGCCAGCACCACCATCGTGAGAAAGGAGAGTCTGGTCTTATGTTTCTCTGTAAGGAATATAACGCAATAACCCACAAATCCTCCCACAATGAGGCTTTCCACCAGCAGCAAGAGAGGATCTAATAACGTTTTCAGAAGAGAAATACCTGTGTCGCCAGATTGTGCAAATAAATAGTAATAGAAAGTATAAAAAATCAGGATCACTAAAACATTATTAAATGCTACAGAAGCCAATAACGTCTTGGTAAATATTCCCTTTGCCCGTTTTTCTCTCACTATATTGATAGTGGAGCCGGGAGCGGTAGTGACCGCAATAGCCGAAATCAACAGTGCCGATGGAAAGGGTAGTTTTACAAAATAATACATGGACACAAATACAATAGTACCCGTGATCAAAACATCACTGACAGTAATGAGAAATATCCTGGTTCCAGCATTATGAAGCTTGCGAAAATCCAGATGACTACCAATGGCAAAACCGATAAAACCCAAAGCAAAATTTGTTATCGGACGAAATGATTCATATACTTCGGGATTAAATAGATTCAAGATATGGGGTCCAATAATTATCCCGCCCACTATCTGCATAGTAACAGATGGCAGATGAATCTTTTTTGCCAGCCGGGAAAAAATAAAGCCAATTATCAAAATAACTGCTATCACAAAGAGAATATTAACATCTTCCAGTAACGCTCTATCGTGTGTCAGCCCATGCACCAGATGTTCACGCATCAGATTATCACCTCTCCTTTTAAAGTCCAGCCCACTGCATCTACTATTTTCACATTAATAAATTTACCTATCATCTCTTTTGTGCCGGGAAAAACAGTAACTTTGAAATCCGGTGTTTTACCAGCAACTTCTGATTCTGATTTCCGGCTTATACCTTCCACGTATATTTCTCGTATCTTACCAATTTGTTCCTGATATTTCTTATGGGTGATCTTTTCCTGCTGACTGATGAGTCTCTGCAACCTGTCCAGCCGGACTTCTTCAGGCACCTGATCGGTATATAAAGCTGCTTTTGTTCCTGTTCGTGGAGAATATTTGAACATATAAGCATAATCAAATTCAATTGCCTTCATCAAATCATATGTTCTCTGGAACTGCGCTTCGGTTTCACCCGGAAAACCGGCAATCACATCTGTAGTAATAGCAATCTCCGGCATTGCCTTACGCAGTTTAGCTATCAGGTTGTAGTAGTGTGAAGCAGTATATCCTCTATTCATTCTGGTGAGAATCTCATCATCACCAGACTGCATTGCCAGATGAAAGTGCTGACATATTTTTTCATTTTCCGCCATTACTTCTATCAGATGATCAGACAGGTCTTTGGGATGGGAAGTTGTAAAACGAATTCTGTTCACACCATGAACAGCACTCGCCTTCTTCAGCAGAAGCGGAAAACTGATATCTTGATACTGATAAGAATTCACATTTTGTCCCAACAGCATTACTTCCCGCCTGCCCTGCTCCACTGCGATTCTCACGTCTTCCAGAATTTCTGCATAACCTCTGCTACGCTCTCTGCCCCGGGTATACGGCACTATGCAGTAACTGCAAAAATTATTGCAGCCCCGCATGATAGTTACAAATGCTTTCAGCGGGTCCTGATGCACAGGCATGATGTCTGGATAAACCTGCTCATTATTGATATCCGTTACGCTGAGCATTTCCTGATGAAAGGCAGAACTAATGATTTCCGGCAGTTTATCATACATATCTACACCTACCACAAAATCCACTCCGCTGCTCAACTGCATAAGTTCTTCTCCCAGCCGCTGCGCCATACAGCCAATCACGCCAATCTTTACATTACGGGAAAGCTTATGCTTCATTTCGTTATTGATCCTGCCCAGCACGCGGTCTTCTGCATGCTGACGCACCGAACAGGTATTAAAAAGTATCACATCCGCCTCAAATATCTCTGCAGCGCTTTCAAAACCATTGTCATTGAGGATGGTCATAACCAGTTCGCTGTCTGCCACATTCATCTGACAACCGTAAGTTTCTATAAAATATTTCACTTGTCTCCCTGTATTTGTTATTTTTTTTAGTGTCTGTGCCGATCAGCCAGCAGAATTATATCTCGCAAAGACTCCAAATTTTGAGCTTTCAGCCACTTCTCCTGAAAATCAGGCTGCTGCACGATCTGGGCGATTGCTGCTAAAGATCGCAGATGAAATTGACGCTCATCTTTTGTCCCTGCTATCACAAAGATAATTTTTACAATCGGTGATTCTTCCGAAAAATATACTCCCTTCTGGGAACGAGCCAGTAGTACTTCAAACTTGTGTTCTCCCGGCAGGATCAGGTGCGGAATTGCCAGGTTTGGCGTAATCACTGTGGAACTCTCAGCTTCTCTATCTATCAATTTTTGAAAAATCTCACGTTCTCCGCAGGTCAATGTTTCGTTTAATATTCCGGCAACTCTGGCAAAAAACGCCTCTTTATTTTCACTTTCCAGCATATCTACAATAGGACATTTCTCGATTAATTCATCAAATCTGTCTTTTTGAATACTGTCCCGTTCCAGAATAATTTCTTTCAGTTCCAGTTCCAGCTCAGCAGAATCAAGTTCAGAAGCCTTGATCCTTCTTATCATATAGAGTAAAGCACTTTCCCGGTTTGACCTGATCTTGCCATACAACTGATACCAGATATAACTCAAGAGCAGGAAAATGCCTGAAATGATCAGTGGTATTGCACCCATTTCAAATATCAGGAATCCATAGATCAATATGGCTGCAATTTGCAGCCACGGATATAATGGTGACTTGAACTTTGGTTGATAATTTTGAATATGGCTTTCACGCATAATGATAACTGAGAGGTTTATCATGGAAAAAAGTATCAGACTGATAGTTGAGGCGGTCTTCACCAATAGCTCTAAATCAAGGAAGATAATTACTAGTGCCATCAAAACCACAGTTAATACTATTGCGTGATGCGGGGTCTGATAATCTTTATTGATCCTGCTGAAGAACCTGGGAAGCAGTTTATCCCTGCTCATGGCAAATGGTGTTCGAGATGCTGCCATTATACCGGCATTTCCCGTTGAGATGAAAGCTAAAAGTGCCGCTATTGCCATGATGATCATTCCTAAACTACCGGAAAAAAAACGAGCAGCATCTGATATCGGAGTAAGGCTGGCAGTTCCGTCTGTTTTGATTATCGAATCTCCGGCAACTCCGACTGTGATAAATACTACTAAAACATAAATAATGGTGACTATTACAAAAGTGAGTATCATTCCTAAAGGTAGATTTCTATTAGGATTCTTTATTTCCTCCGCAATGCTGGCTATCTTGGTCAATCCGCTATAGGAAATAAATATCAACCCGGCTGTAGCAAAAAGATCACGCAAAGTACCTCTATTAAAATCTGAAAAGTTTTCTAATTGAACCTTGCCAATCCCTAAGATAATAAATATTGCCAGGATTATCAGTAAACCTATCACGAGTATTGATTGCAGCTTGCCGGAATACTTAGCACTTATCATGTTCATGAACATAAATAAAATACAAAAGAACAAGGCTATCAGCTTCACCTGATTATAAGAAATACTGGGAAATATTATTGTTGTAAATGCTCCAATTCCCAGTAAAGCAAAGGCACTTTTAAATGCCAGACTAAACCAGGCTGCCATCCCGGCAATTGTTCCTAATCCTGCCCCCATACTGCGATTGATAAAGAAATAATCACCACCCGCTTTCGGCATGGCGGTTGCCAGTTCCGCTTTACTGAACAGCGATGGGATTACTAGTATCCCTGCCAAAAGATAAGCTAAAAAAACTGAAGGACCTATCTTTAGATAAGCCAACCCTGGCAATATGAATAATCCTGATGAAATCATTGCTCCAGTTGCAATGCTGAAAACATCAAACAACCCTAATTCTTTTTTTAATTTCATGCTATCTTTTCCTTAGTTACAGTTCCTGTATCTATTCAAAAGAAAGGGCTGGATATTGTCAATTGTTAACTGCTCTAATTTATCAAGATTACTCTTATAGCACAGAATTATTTCTTTAAAATCACCTTATTTGTGATAATTTCATTGCAGGTCACCGAAAGCAGCAGGAGACCATTCTAATTAACCCCCAAATTCATTTGGGGGGTCGTTATAATGTGCGAACGATGGGTAGTCACTTCAGTGACTTCTATATAAGTTAGAGTTATTTACAAATAAAAACATTCTGGTAATTATATTTATCTGAAGTGGCTGAAGCCACTGCACCAGGTTCTATTTCGCTTTCCACCAGCTTGAAAGCTAGTGTTAATGAGAGTGAGTAGTATGCTTTCATAAAACACGCCTAACAATTTATATATTAGAGAGATACTTAGATCAGCATTCTTAAAAAACAGGAGGATGCAAATTTTTCGATTCACCAATCACGCTGAACAAAGTGAAGATCAATTTCAATTTTATATTACTATCCCTCTTACTTGAATCCCTGGTCTTGCATTACATTACATCAAACCCTCAAACCTTCAAACCCTCAAACCTTCAAACCCTCAAACCCTCAAACCTTCAAACCCTCAAACCTTCAAACCCTCAAACCCTCAAACCTTCAAACCTTCAAACCTTCAAACCACCTGCCACATAGCTTTTACACACAAATTTAAAGTCCGGATCAGTCGCATTCCGGCAGACTGTTATCTGCTTCTTACTTCTCTCTAAAATCAATCAACTTATTTATTTATGCCACAATAAGCCTGCCATACATTAGCACAAATATTTCTTCTGAATTCTGACAATCTGTACCTTAGTCCTCTAAGTCCACAGGGACCATTCCCTGCAGATATCCGGGTGACGCCTAAGAGGCTGGCAATGTGGTCGGCAAAGATGCTTGACTCTTTCTCTGAAAATAGTTAGCGAAAAAACTATTTCTTGACTCATATTTAAAAAAATTGATTATTTGTGCAGGAATCTATTGTTTACTTATTATGAATATTTGCGGGAGGGTCTATGAGAATATTGTTATGTGCTATTATTGTAGTTTTGCTGATTTTGCCTGTCCAGAAGCTCTTTTCTGAAAGTAATTATACAATAGAAGAACTATTAGAAATGCCTTTAGAAGAATTACTGAAACTGAAAGTACGCTCCGGCACCCTGATGGATATTGAGAAGTGGGAAATCCCCGTGGCATTAACTGTAATAGAGAAGCGGGATATCGAGATGACACCTGCCCGTAATATTCTTGACCTTCTGGAAATCTATGTTCCTGGTTTTACTTACGTAGAGCACTATAAGGGAGCGAGAATGGGATTGCGGGGCATGCTAAGCGACCAGAATTATTCATTTCTCCTCCTGGTAAATGGCAAAAACACTAATCTGAAATATATTCATGGTCCCTTTTTTGAGATAATTAATAAAGACCTTTCTGATATCCAGCGGATTGAAGTGATCAGAGGACCAGGTTCAGTAACTTATGGACCAGGAGCAATTGCCGGTATTATAAATATAGTAACCATAAATGGACATGAAGAAAAGGTTAATATGGCAGCTTTTTCTGAAAACCTGCTTTATAATTTCAATAAATTCTGTTGCGATACTCAGTATGAGACAGAGAATTTTTCCTCAAGCTTATATTTTAGTAAGGTTAAATCAGCGGGAAATGATGATACAAAATTCTGGTATATTGACAGGGCTCATGGATATGGCTATGGCTTTATGAATCCTTCCTGGGGTAATATGGATAAAGGTACTCTTCCCCCCATTATGTATCGTGATTATCAGGAAAACCCGGAGATAAAACTGCAATATTGCGCCAGCTTCTGGCAGGACTATGAGGTGTCTGCCAGATATACAACCATGAGCCAACCATATATTACTCAATCAAGTCAATTATTTGGTCAGGACATCTGGAGTGGCATAATTGGCAGACATGCCGCAATCGAACTAAACCATAACCACATCTTTTCAGATAAGTTAAATTACCAGTCAACATTTGGTTATGACTCTGCCGATATTTGTGAATACTGCTACTATGCGGGTGAGGATTATCCTCTGGAACACGCCAGTCAGAAAGGTTTATCTTTCTCAGAAAATGAATATAACTATAATTTTCAGCTTAATTATTCACCTGTCAAGCAAATTGACCTGGCAATAGGTGCAGAATATATTTATGAATATTATGCACCCCAATGGGGTAAGGAAGATGATAGCTTTCTCATGTCTTTCCAGTCACCTATACATTTTGCTGTCATGGATACATCATCGGGTTTTTATCAGGTTTTTCATGAAGATGGTTATGCAACTCTTATAGATGAAGATATTTCCTGCCAGACATATTCAATCTTTACTGAAACCAATCTATCTTTGCACAAGTATTTCAAATTGATGCTTTCAGAACGCTTTGACAATCACAGTCTGGCTGAACCTGCTTACAGCTCCCGAATTGCTTTGATTTCACCCCTGAATAAAGACAATATTCTGAAACTTTCCCTGCAGAAGTCTGTGCGGCTGCCTGGATTTATGGAATTATTTTCTCAGTATTACCTGGACTCCGGCACATCTGAATTTGAAGAACTGAAAGGTATTGAATTAGCCTATCAGAGGCTGCAGAATAAAAACCTGTCGTTGGGCTTTAATGCGTATTACAACGAAATTGACCAATTTGCCTGGTTACCCACAACCAATGTTTCCGGTTTAGCCGGTACTCTTGATTTGATGGGGCTGGAAATGGAAGTGCAATATAAAACAGGTAAAAGCCAATTTGGGGTGAATTATTCCTTTATTGAGCAGCTTAGCTGGAATTCTACCTTTAATGATACTGCCTTGATTTCTGGACTGGACGGTGAAATCATTTACATTAAGGATAATGCCAGTAACCGTATAAACAACCTGCCTAAGCATTCCCTGAAATTCTTCTGGAACAAAACATTTACTGAAAATTTCAGATTTCATCTGGATGGACGTTTTGCCTTTGATTACCAGCAATCAGAAATGTTAGATAAATTTGAAGCAGCCCACCAGGAGTATGGCAACCCGGTAACGATTACTGAATTAGAAGAAATCATCTCAGCTTTGGAAGACCATGGCTACGCCCAGCCATCCTTTACCTCTGATCTATCTATATCCTGGAAGAAAGAGCTTAATAATCTAAAATTTACCACTACTGTTTTTGCCAGAAATCTCCTGAGCTATAATCATATCCGCTATATTATTCAATATTGGGAAAATGATGATCTGCGCCAGTATCCACGGCAATGCGGATTTATTGAAGAGCCTCTAGATATTGGTTTAAAGATATCCTGCAGCTTTTAAATAAAGAAAAGCTCATCTCCGAAGAGATGAGCTTTATTTCTAATACTATTTAGATACTATTTTAAGAGAAGCATCTTATTTGTATCAACACCAGTAGAATAAGATATTCTACTGAAATAAATACCACTGGAAATTGCTGATCCATTATTATCTGTACCATCCCAGATCTCAAAATGGTCTCCACTGCTTTGTGCTCCAGTATAAAGAGTCTTCACAAGTCTGCCTGCTACATCATAAACTGACAGATTTATAGTTGTGCCTTCCTGCAGAGTATAGTCTATTCTGGTAACAGGATTGAAAGGATTGGGATAATTGCCGTTAAGTGTTACGCTTGCTACATCAATCACACTTTCATTAATATGGGAATTAGGATATAAATCTTCCGGATAACGAGGATTAATAGAATACTCATCATAAGAATAACTCACCATGCCTACTATTCTTCCCCAAAAATCATCTACATTAATAACGATGGGAGGATCTATATCATCCAGATAGAAAAAACTGTCATCTATATTGCAGGATCCTGAGCCATCAGTTACTCGCCATAGCCCATAATCGTCCTGAGCCTCTGTAACCGTAACATCATCTACCTGAACCAGACAGCTTTCATAAGCTTCCATATATTCGATATCAGCAGTGTTTACTTCGCAGGGAGCAGGAACCGTTCCCTGACCGATCACATCACATTCTTCAATGTAGCCGAGTTCAGTGAATCCGTAGTATTCATCAACTGTAGCTGTGATAGTTACCAGATCACCTTCACTAACACTCCAGACATAAGCTTCATCATAATCATATACATACACACCACTCCATGGACCTCCATCAGGGTCAACAACAAAGAAACTGGCATGTCCACCATTGGGTTTCCAGCCAACTCCAACTACAACTGCTTCTTCAATAGTCACTACTTGTAGTAAGTAGGGCGACTCTCCACTCGGGTCTTCTGTGAATTGAATATCATGAACTGTTACGGCACATAAACTGCCGATCATGATTGCAAACAAAAATAAAATTAAGGTCTTTTTCATTATTTCCTCCTTGGATTTAATTAAAATTTAAATTCAACAGTAGTTGCGATATTAAACATGGGTGCTGGTACTACATAAAGATTATATTTTTCAAAGAGATAATCATTTCGACCGTAGTCTTTGCCTATATATCCCTTTGTATAATTATCTTCACGATTATTGATATTATTAAGATCAAGCTTCACCATCAATTCCTTATCTCCAAAAATTACGCATCTATAAGTTGCTTCCAGATTTACTGTAAAGAAATGAGGTAACTGAGAACTGAATGTCTTTTCAGTATAATGAACTACATCGTTTTCATCAATAAAATCAATAACAAATTTATTATATTCATTTTCTTCATTACAATAATATTCATCCCACCATTTAAAATCAGCTCCTACCTTTAAACTGCCATCATTAGGTAAATATTTAAATGTGTATGCCAGATTTCCGGATGCCATTTTTTCGGGTGAATATGGTACTACGTTTCCGATTAATTCTTCGGCTGGAGTGTTGCCAATTGTTTCCGCATTCATTTTATTCCATCTATTGCGACTGATTGTGCCGGATAATCCATAGTCAAATCCAAGACTTTTCCCGGAAAACGACATCTCTATCCCCTGATGGGTGGCATCGCCATAATTAGTTGTTAAAGTCTGCTCTTCCCCATCTACCGGCATTGTTACCTTACCTATCTTATCAAGATAGTGTGTGCGATAGATGTTTAGATTGATCTTGCGATCAAAATCTCTATAGCTGTAGCCAAATTCATAAGTAACCACTTTTTCCGGTTTCAGTTCCTTGATCTGAACTCCATCAATAAACCCGTCCTGATTAGGCCCATAAGTATAACTGTACCAGTCATATACTTTCGGCTCTTTGTTGGCAATTGAATAATTAATGAACATGTTGAATTTATCTGAAGCTTTATAATTCAAACCGAATTTAGGTGAAATGAATTCCCAGGTCCGCTTATAATCTTCCTCATCGTACAATAAAGTATCTTTGGTATTATAAAAGTATTCATCTAAATATTCACCATTCCCGAAATCAAAAATCTGAATCGGATTTTCTTCCACTTCTGAATAATATTGTGCAGCCTGGATATCTGCCATAAAATTTATTTTCTCACTGGGGCTGATATTGAAACGGGCAAAACTTGAAACATTGCGTACCGAACTGGAATAATCATAACGGATCTGACTCTTGTCATAAATATTATAAACATCAGTGAGAGTATCACTTACTGCATAATGGAAGTAATTTGACTCTGCAAAATGATCTGCCAGCCAGTAACGAACTTCATATCCCGCTATTACTTCAAAGTACGGGTTTATCTTATTTTGATAGTAAGAATTTATGCCTAATTGTTTATGATGATTTTCACTGTCATTTTCCTGGCTATTCTCGTAGGTTGAAGCTATAATATTTGTGGCACTGCTATAGCGGAATCTATATTCGTCGCCTTCATAAGTATAAATAAAGAAGTCTTCATCATCCTCATCTATTTCCAATCCTTCCGTTAAAATACCTGTTTCTTCATAAATCCAGGCAGCATGCCTGCCAAATAATCTTCTATCGCTTGCCATGTTAGCATCCATTGGTCTCACTTCACCAGTTTCCACATCAAAATGGTCATTCTTCAGGTATTTCCCGCCTCCATCGCCCATCGTGATGAAGAAATTCGTCATTACTGATGACTGGTCATTCAACTTCCAGTCATCACGAATTGAAAACTGTGGCTTGAAATAATAATTTTCCTGATAACCGGAATTATCTCGATTATAATTACGACCTAAAGTATCAAACAGATCACGATCGGAAGTAGTTCTTGCCTGATTATGGCTTTGAGGTGCTGCGATCAGAGAAAAATTCATCGTATGTGATTCAGTTTTCAATTCGCTTTCTGCACCAAATGACCAGCCATCATAGTTCGTTCCTTCTATATAAGAATCTCCTGCTTTCCTTTCTGCCATTATACTAAGATTAAAATTGCCAAAATCTCCGGAATTATAGCGGATGATGGAATTATAATTTATGGGCTGATACGCTTCTATTTCACCCTGACCATTTGCTGTTTCGTCTGGACTGTCATAAGCCGTCACAGAACCGCGGTAGGTCCACTCTGCCTTGGGAGATGCTTTCATAGTTTCTATATTTAAAGAACCGCCAAATGCTCCCGAACCATACAAAGAAGATGAAGCTCCCCGCTGCACCTGAACTGAATTGACATTTGAGGATAACCCTGTCCAGTTCGACCAGTAAACTTGCTGTGATTCAGGGTCATTAACCGGAATACCATTTATCAATACTTGAATTTTTTCCGCATTAAAACCTCGAATGCTTAATTCAGATTCTCCCAGTCCGGAACCGGAAGCAAATACACCAGGTACATCATCAATCAGTTCCGGCATATCCTGAGTAGTATATTTATCCGCAATATCTTCTGTAGATAGCTCGGTAAAAGCTACTGGTGATTCACCTGGAACAGATCTGAGAGCATTCACAGAACTTCCGCTGATCTGCAGAGCATCTATTTCTAAATTAAAAAAAGTATTGGTTGTTTCGTTTGCCTTTACCTCAATAACCTTTTGCTGGGTTTTATAACCGATCAGCTCTATCGAGATTGTATGGGTGCCTACAGGGACATCTTTGAAATAGAATTTACCCTGTGAATTTGTGTAGCTGCCATCATTAAGGTCAATGATACGAACCACAACCATCTCCAGCGGTTCGCCACTTTTGGCAGATTTCACTTCGCCAAATATGACACCGCCAGCAGCTAATAAATTCAGTGATAATAGTAATAATAACAACAAAATAACAAATCTCTTCTTCATCAATTACCTCTCATACTGTTATTTATTTTTTCCGCCTATATGGGAAAAAACAAGATTCTATAGGTAAGTTTCTGAGAATTACACTTTTAATGTAAAGAAATAATTAATTATTTCCTCTTTTTTTTTACTGAGATTTTATAACTTTACAATTTTTTGCCTCTGAAATAATCAATACTTCGGATTATAATATTAGAAGTGAGGTTTTATATGCGTAAAATTATTTTATTTTTGCTTTGCCTAAGCTGTTCAATTTATTGCCTTTGTGATGCTTATTCTCCTGAGAACAACTATTATCTTAGCTGCTCTGGTTTAAATGGCGAGGATCTGAAATCCGCTCTGCATCAGATTATCGCCGGTCACAAAATCTTTCCCTATTTTGGTGATGGTGAAATTGGCTCAGCAGAAATTATGATGGAAGTTGACCAGGACCCGGAGAACCCGGATAATATTATCTGTTTTTATTCCGGCTTCAGCTACCCGAAATCATGGACTGACCTTGGTAATAAAGCTGATTATGCTGCTTTGGGTACTACTCACGATAATTCCTGGAATCGTGAACATGTCTGGTCAAAATCTCATGGCTTCCCCAATATGAAAACCGATATCGCCTATAGTGATGTTCACAACCTGAGACCCGAAGACAGATCTGTAAATTCCTCCAAAGGTGATAAAGACTTTGACTGGGGTGGATTTCCTGAGCCGGAAGTCGCTGACTGCTTTACTGATATTAATAGCTGGCAGCCTCCAGACCGCGTGAAAGGCGATATTGCCCGTTGTATCTTTTATATGGCTACCAGATATGAAGGTACTGATACACCTTATGATCTGGAAATTGTGGATTACACGAATACAAAGGATAATCTTTACGGCAAACTCTCCACACTGCTGGAATGGCATAAACTTGATCCCCCGGATGAGTATGAAAGAAGACGCAATCAGATAATTTATACAAAATATCAACATAACCGCAATCCCTTTATTGATCATCCTGAATATGCCTATGCTATCTGGGGTGAACCACTATATAATCCACGGCTTACTACTTCTCAGAACATCATTCATTTTGATGGAGTTCAAAATAGCGATATTACTTCTTTTCAATTCAATGTCACAGCAGTAAATCAGAAATCTGACTTGTCCCTGGACATCGAGGAATTCTCTGATATATTCTCATTCAATAATCATTCATCTACATTGCAACTGCCTGTAATTAATAATTTTATCAATCAAGTGATAACAATTAACTTTAACCCTGTATTAATTGGTGATATCAAGTCAAATATCCTTTTCAGTGGCTATGATCATGATATTGAGCTACAGGCATTTATCCTGCCGGAAAAAGGTAAATGGCTCATCGATCAGACCTTTGACGAGTCACTGGGCGATTTCACTCAAATCGTTCTGCAGGGCAATCCCCGGCACGGCTGGCATCATTCCTCCTGGGATAATGACAACTTTGCCAGAGCAAGAGGTAATCATGATGAATTTACTCCCCGGGAAACCTGGCTCATCTCTCCCCGCCTGTCTTCTAATAATGCAGCAATGTTTTATCTTAATTTTCGTACTGCCCGAAACGATAATAACTCACCTGACCAATTTCAGACTTATATTGCTTCAGAGCTCCCTGTTGATGGTATTCCTGCTGATGCAGTGAAACTGGACCCCGTATTATCTGAAGATAATTATAACTGGAAGAACAGCACCTGGCTGATATTGGATAAATTTGACCTCCCCCAGAAAGATCAGTTCTATCTGCTCTTCCGCTACTTCTATGACGGTAATCCTAATGGACAGGAAACCTGGGAAATTGATGATATAAAACTTTATAGTAAATAATTTGCTTTGAAAAATATTGTCAGTTCTCACAATGTTCCAGTAAACATTTCCGGGATCAGATTAACTGATTATCTGCTTGAGTATGGCGAACCACTGCTTGGCAGGCAATGCACCCGCAATTTTGTTAAGAAAACGATCAAAGCCGGTAATATCATGATCAATGGCTGCCAGGCAAACACCGGAAGCTGGGTAGAAACCGGGCAGAGAATAGACTATATCCTCTCAGACTCTAAGCCAGCTAAAATTTATCAACTGGAAATACCAGTCATATTTGAAGACGAACATCTGGCTGTGATCAATAAACCAGCGGGAATTATAGTAAGTGGTAATTGCTTCCGAACTGTAGAAAACGCCTTGCTGTATAACCTGGCAAAATCTATGTTACCAGATGCACTTTCACTGCCCAGACCTGCTCATCGCCTCGATGCCCTTACTTCCGGACTGCTTATCATTGCTAAAACCAATCTCACTCGTATTATGCTGGGTGATATGTTTGCAAAACACCAGATATTAAAAACTTATCAGGCAATTGTAAGCGGGAAAACTCCTCTTCAGGATACTATTACTTCTCCCCTGAATGATAAAAATGCTATTACAAAATTCATCACGCTGAAACAGGTTTATTCACTTAGAAATGAATGGCTCTCGCTTCTGGAACTGAAACCGGAAACAGGTAGAACTCATCAATTGAGGATACACCTCTCACAATCCGGTTTTCCTATCCTGGGTGATAAGCTCTATGGTACTCAGGGACATATTTTCAAAGGCAAGGGCTTATTTCTGGCTGCCACAGCATTACAATTCATTCATCCTGTCACCGCTCAGCAGATTATCCTGAATATCAATCCTCCGGCAAAATTTCATATTCACCTGAACCGCGTAGAAAATAGATAAGCATTGCGTCATAAATATCTGTCACATTTAAACGCAGTATTTTTGCATTATATCAAGGCAAGAAGAGCTTCAATATCCGTATATTGAAGCGATGAACAACGCAGATAGAATTTAAACATTTTATGCAGTAGGCTTTTGCATAGAGTGCTAATCCCGATCTATAGGGATGAGTACAGAGAAGTTAGAAAATGATCAGTGAATATTTTTTATATTTATTATCATTTTCTATCTTATTCTGTGCCAGAAACTTGGTGCTGTTTGTGAAATCCTACTGCATAATATGGGTTAAAAGAACAAGTTAAAAGTAACAGATATTTATGAGGTGATGCTTATTAAAAAAGCTTTCTGCCATTTAATCTTATTTAATCACACTCTGTAGAAAGACATTTTCCATGAAAAACAAAGAGAAATAGGATAACACTGCCGAAAGCACAGGGGTGATTACCCAGCCCAGACTGATTTGAACAATCTTACCCCAGCGCAGGTTCCTTGCTCCCTTGGCAAAGCTGATACCCATCACTGCGCCTATCACTGCCTGGGAGGATGATACTGGTACCAAAGGAAAAGCTGGTAAATGACAGGATACCAGAAATTCATGCAGCCCTCTGGAAGCAAATAAAAATAGCGTTATTGACACTGATATTACTACTATCAAAGCAGTTACTGGAGATAATTTATAAATTCCTGAGCCAACTGTCAGCATCACTTTCTTTGAGTAAGTGAATACTCCCACCGCAATTGCAAGTCCGCCTAACAGAAATAACTGCTGGACAGAACTGATATGCCAGATCCCACCGATAGTGATGTCCCTGAATGGTGATGAATTCATGAAGATTCCCACTACATTTCCTATATTGTTTGCCCCCAGACTATATGAGCCAAAGACCCCTGCCAGCAATAAACCGATTCGAGTATATTTATCAAGAAGCAGTAAATGAATATTTGCCCTGTCGATAATTCTCTTAAATATATGATAAAGAAGATATGCCATTATTGCTGTCAGTACCGGAGAAAATATCCAGGTTCCCACAATGTTATATAAAGATACTGTATCAGTTGGCGTTAGGGTATAAAGATTCCAGCCGACAATTCCACCTATTATTGCCTGACTGGTAGAGATTGGCAAACCGGCTCTGGTCATAAAATAGGACGTGATTGCTGAAGCAAGCGCAATTACAAATGCTCCGGGCAGCGTATCAATTGCTCCCAGTTTGCTCAACGTGTCTGCTGTGCCTGCCCCACTTATTACTGCTCCCAAAATTACGAATATCCCGCAAAATATGGCAGCTGTTCTGAACTTGATCATTTTGGTTCCTACTGCCGTACCAAAGAAATTGGCAGCATTATTGGCACCAAGTGACCAGCCTAAAAATAACCCGCTGGATAAAAAGAATATTGTTGCCATCATGTTTAATAACCCCCGACCTTATATCTGACGCTTTATGGCATATACTCCCAAACGGTCTGCCACTGTCTCTGCTACATCAGAGACCAGGACGATCTTCTCGATAAAATATCTGATATGCAATTTATAACTAAGATGCAGATCATCTTCATTACTAAATAATTTCCGTTTTAGCCGTTCTTCTACGCCATCAGCTAAATGCTCATACTCATAAACCTTTCCAATGCAATCAGCTACCTCACTTAATTTCTTAAAATATCCCCCAGCCCCGATAACAACTTTCTCGACGGATTTCTTGGAATAACGAGCTAATTCAATAAAATCGTGCGTCATGTAATCCCTGATTTCGGGTCGCTCAATGGAAAATTGCTTTAATACCTTCTCACAGATATTCACTATATCATCTAAAGTCTCTATTAATCCCAGCACATCCCCACGAGCTTCCGGTATCAGCATATAAGTATAAAGATCTTTCTTAATAGCCCTTCTAAGAATATCTGCCTTTGATTCCAGACTGGTGATTGTTGTATAATTTTCCGTAAAAGCCTCAGTATCATGAGCCATATAAGCTCTCACTCCCTCATAGAATATTATCCCCGCTTTGGCTACCATATCCAGATATTCATCAATTTTACCAACCAGTATTTTTGTCTTATTATCAAATAAATGCTTCATCTTTGCTCCTCAAGTATTTTTTCACATTGCTCAGATGCTATACCATGACGCAATCCCTGTTCACTTACTATCACTTCCTTCTGGTTAAAATAACTTAATATCACCTTCACTATTACACTCCCTGCCAAGATTACCTCTTCTCTGCCTGCCTGCAATCCTGCTATCTCTTTACGCCTTTCTATCTCCCTGCTGCGGTACAGCTCTATCTGGCGCAAGATTTCTTCCCGGCTAAGATGGAAATTATGGATCAATCCGGGTTTATATTCCTTTAATTCCATCTGCACAGCACTCATGGTAGATACACTGCCACCCACGCCCACTATGATATCTATTTCTTTATTCACTATTTCAGTAGCCAGACGATTCTTCAGATATTTGTCAAGCTCATCTATTTGATTCTTAGTCACCGGGTCATTTGACAGAAATTGTTCTGTCATATTCACCACCCCAATATTCAGGCTTTTTCGCTCAACCAATTCTTTATCTCTTACATAGATAAATTCTGTGCTGCCGCCGCCCAGATCAAATATCAGTACTTTTTTATTCTCTAAGCCTGGCAAGGATAATGCCGCTTTATATGATAACCTCGCTTCCTCTTCTCCACTTATTACTTCGATCTTATGCCCTGTCTCCCTCTCGGCTCGCACCAGAAATTCTCCCCCGTTTGCCGCCTCGCGTAATGCCATTGTCCCTATTGCAGTTACAGCTTCCACTCCCAGCGCTTGTGCCTTTGCTATATATTCTTTAAACACCCTTATCGTTTTAACTATTGACTTCTCGCTTAAATTACCTGTTTGATATACTCCTGCTCCCAGTCCAGTAATGGTAGCCCGATCAGAAATTATCTCCATTCCGCCATTTATTGCCCGATAAATCAACATCTTCAATGAATTTGACCCTATATCTATTATTGCATAAATATTCAATTTCGCTCCTGCTGCTATTATTCTTCTCCATATTCCTTCTGAAATATTTAACTGATCTCACTTTTAGACGTCAAGTGCTTTTTCCTATATCAGACTATTCAGCACTAATAAATATCATAAGTATCTAATATTCAGGCAATTAGAATAAGTGTTGCCAAATGAGTTGATGGTTTTATCTTCAGGAGTGCTCTCGAGTAATAAGGTCTGGAAAAACTTAGCTTTTTTAGCTGTTCAGGAATATTCTCACAAAGAGTCTTTCACCGGGAGTAAGATTTTCCAGAGCAGCAGCAGGGTCATCAAAGTCAATTTC
Organism: Candidatus Cloacimonadota bacterium; assembly: GCA_021735645.1. Lineage (GTDB taxonomy): Bacteria > Cloacimonadota > Cloacimonadia > Cloacimonadales > TCS61 > Stygibacter. The sequence goes on along the minus strand of JAIPGP010000044.1, from coordinate 5,867 downwards.
AATTTTGAGGTAAGTATTGGCAGTTTCAAACGAAGATGAAAGAGCTTTCACTTTTTCCATCACTGGCGAGACAGATTTCACAGAACCTGTGATTTTCTGGCTGTTATTGGCATAGATACGTACAAAGCAGCCGGGTACAATATTTTTACGGCTGAAGGAATTACCATATGCGGTGATCCAGATGTCTTTCAGGTCAGCAATTTCGGCAATAACGTCGCCATCTTTTACTGTTTCACCCGGTTGATAATTTATATCGGTGATTATCCCCCTGATAGGTGATACAATTTTAAGATGATTGATCTCATCTTCAACTTCCAGCAATTGGGCATTAATATTATCGAGATCGATAAGAGCTTCGGCAGCCAGGACAGATGGATTGCCACTGATGATATTTATCTGAGATTCTTGAATTTGAATAATGCTCTGGATGGTATTTATCTTTTTTTCAGCATAAAGTGAGTCATACTTTAATTCATTATAATCAGAAAGATTATCATCATATTGCTCAGAAATATTTTTAAATTCATTAGCAGAAATTATACTTTCATCATAAAGCGATTTATTGGCTTTATACTGCTTTGTGATACTTTCTATCCGTGGTGTGGCAACCAGCAGCCTCTGGGTCACAGCCAGAAGTTTCAGACTGGTTTCCTGCAATTCCAGCCGGTTATCGAGGATAGCTTTTTCAAGTTTACTCAGTTCAAGCTGCAGAGCGTCACCATTCTGAGCAGAATTGATCAGTTCCAGATACCTCTCTTTTTCAATTTGCAATGCCTTTTGTTTATTGATCAAAGCATCATTCTGGAGTTGGACTATAATATCACCTTTCTCCACCTGCTGCATCGCTTCCACCTGGTAATCACGGACAATTCCATCTGCCAGACAGCTAACGAATACTTCTTCAGATCTCACAACCGCCGGAAGTTTCTGGGAACGGGATTCCAAAAGAAAGGAAGTGAATACCACGCAGGCTATGATCACTATAGAAGCAAGAAGTATGACCAGGTTTTTATCTTTAGATTTCATTCTTGGCTATCTCCAAAATTATTAATAAGAAAGACTTCCTGATAGTAATTCATCTGTGCTTTCTGGTATTTCAGGAGAGCTTTTTTAAATTTTATCTCTGCTTTACTGAGCAAAGTTTGAGGTGTGTTACCCAGGATAGCAGGTTCGGCAACCATCTTTGACCGGGTAGTATTATATAGTTCTTCGTATAATAGATAAATCTGTTGACGGGTATTTAATCTGGCTTCTGTTTCAGAAAGCCTGCCTAATCTTTTATTCTGCATTTCAGACAGAAGAGTGGAATATTCCTGCTGACAGAAATTCAGTTTATGCTCGTAATTCCTCAGCACATGCAATTTACTCTGATTATTCGTGTAAACATTCAAAGGTAGAGAGAATTCTATAGTCAATTCAGGATACTCTTCGATCTGGGTTCGATTCCAGATAGATTTTTCTTCAGCAATTGAGATATCCCAATCCTGCTGTGTGTTCCGCCAGTTATAAGATAGTGAGGTAGTGATTTCCGGAAGAAAAGAGATTACTTTGCTGCGGGAAATGCTCTTCTCTAATTTGCGAGCCGAATCTCTCATATTATCATTAATTTTCCGGCATTGTGAAACAAAGTTCAAGGTATCCGGCTGCAGCTCCTGAGCCATGTACTGACGATATGAGCCAATAAATACCGCTAAGTCCAGGTTATATTTTACCTGCATACTGCCAATCAGCTTCTCATAATCATAATAATCAGTTTCAGCTTTTTCCAGTTCTTCCAGATTATCAATAAGTTTCTCTGGTGAATTGATGTTCTGCTCCTGCAGATAACTAAGTTTTAAGTTGTCCTGTTTGAGCATTTTGAGCTCTAATTGTAGAAGAGGAAGCATCTCTTCAGCTTCAAACCAGGTAATGAAATCTGTTATGATATCTGATTGTGATTCAATCCTGCTAAGCAGCATTTCAGTTCTACTTTCCAAAATATCCAGCGAGCTGCCAATCTTATCATCGCTGTCATCAAAATCTTTCGGGAAGAAGTTTTTACGGAGTTCAATCTGCCAGCGTTTATCATTTTCTGCAATTGTTGTAGATTCCTGTACGAGAGTATTGGAGATTTTATCTTCCTCTCTGCTAATATCATTTAAGTAGCTTTTATATATAAAATTAACCTCTGGCAGATAAAGTGATTTATTAAGAGAATGTAATGCTTCATCTCTTTCCCGGCGGTTCACATCCTGTTGATAATGGCTGTCACTTGCCATAAGCTGCTGCATTATAACAGCGAACTCAGGTTCACTGGCAAACAGGCAGGTAGTAAGCAGGATAACAAAAATTAAGAGTTTAATTTTCACTGCTGTTCTGCCCCGGATTGTCGTCAGTGAGAGGATTCATTTCTTTTTTCAGTTTTTTGAGCTTCTTTTCGCGTTTTTTTATGAAATAAATCACGGTGAGTACAAAACTCATAAATGCCGTACCGATGAGAGCAGCATAATACTGGCTTAATCCGCATGACATACCTATGATGATAGAATAGAATACCTTAATCGTGTTCATAGGGTCTTTTACTTTTGTCCGGAAACGAATCAGACTAAGGGCTCCTGCCAGTCCAAAAGCTCGCACCAGATTGTCTGCAACAACAATCCAGATAAAAGCTCCACCTACAGATAAAAGTAAAAGAGTATATTGAATCCCTTCCATTTCAGCTTTGATGCTGGGATTACTTTTTTTTCCGATATAAGTGAGCCTGTACACATAAGCATAGATTAGTCCCAGTATCATTGCCATTGAGAGATTGATCACGATGCGGAGCGGAGATTGTGTAATGCTGCCTTCCGAACTTTGTTTAATGATCTCAAATAGTTCCTGCATAATTATTCCTGTTTGGGTTCTTCTTTGATTTTAATAACTTTGTTGATCAGTTCAATTGATTTCAGCAGATTATCCGGCATCGGATAGTCTGCTTCATTATCAGCATTGAAGTTATATTTCCCCCGCTGGGGAAAATAAAGTGAATTTATGCCCGTGGCAAACTTGCTGAATCTATCCTGCCTGAGTAAAGAGAGCTTATTGACCATTTTCTTATGCCATTTAGGCGATTTTCCACTGATCTTTGATTCCAGGATCACAGCATCCAGAGTTGCAGTTTCTGGTTTTCCCAGTAATTTCTCGTGTGTCACACGCTGGTCAACAGTTACGCGCACATGTTTGGTTTTCTTTTGGAATGCAATTCTCTGGTAGGAAGACCTGAGCACAGGCACAAAGTGGTTAAGTTCAATCAGCTGAGCAATAATTTTGTACGTTTTCTGAGCACCGGAGAATCCCTGATTTGCTTCCTTGATCTCTTTTTTCAGGTTTTCACCCTTCAGAAAAGCAGGTAATAATCTGGCTGGAAGAGTAAACCTCCGCTTTAGCGACATTTTATCCCACTTCACCTTGAGTTCCACTAAATAGCATTCATCAAATACCCCATCGTTTTTGTAGCGTCTCAGCCGGATCTTGAAGCGAAAATCACGCCTACACAAGTATTCTCTAAATAGCAGAAAGTCCTTTGTATCCATATAAGTAGTTTCAATGCCTGATATGCAGTTCTCTCCCTGGAAAATCTGAACAGGTATATGCTGCTCAAGTTCTTCTTTGATCTGATCAAAGGAGTGCTCCAGAATTAGATATTTCTTTTCTTTCCGCTTAAAATTCAATTCCTTTTTACTCATTTTCCCTGCCTTTCTAAAATATTCAGTATTCCGCTCTATGGAATTCTGTCCATCAAATATATTTATCTGATATCTATTAATGACAGCGGTTCGGTAAATACCTGCAAAAAAAATAATGCCAGGCTAAATATATCACTCCACCATTCTATTCCAGTTCATGTTTGAAGTTTTGATATTCCAATTTCAATTCTGCCAGCTCTCTTTGAAGTTCATCTATTCTATCATTTAGTGAAGCAACCAGATCAGCCAGTGACTCAGAAGGTTCGTCCGGAGCTGATAATTCGTTCTCAGCTTCCGTATATGCACTAAGAAGGTGAATATAGCGCTGCTCCTTTTGACCTGGCTGCCGGGCTAATTGCCGCACCAAAGGTTCTTCCCGACCAGCTAAACCGCTCAAAAACTGCTGAATCTCTTCCAGGGAATCAAATTCATGCATTCTCTGGGTTCGCTGCCTTAATTCACCCTGTGTCTGGGCTCCACGCAGAAACAATACCGCCAGAAGTGAAAGTTCACGCTGATCAACTCCCAGAGTTTCTTCGGCATTATGTTTATACTTTAATACTCTTTGTCCCTGACCTTCAGAAAATATTGCCAGTTTTTTCCCCCGCAGTTCATCAAGTGCATTTAATAATTGTTCTTCAGTAATTTTCATAACTGGATTTCGATTAGATTTCTGGTTGCAGGCATTTCGCAGTCCATTTAAAGTTAGCGGATAATACTCTGGGGTTGTCAGTTCCTTTTCTATTAGGGCACCGATTATTCTAATTTCAATTTCAGTCAGTTCCATATATTTTTACCATCTCCTTTCATGTCGAAGCAAAATATCATATATACACTGTAAAGCGTCAAATTATTCAGGTTAAATATCCTAAATATTGTTAATAAGCATCACATTATAAATCTCTAAATATGGTTTGTCTAACATTCTTAATCAATCCCAGATTTCAATCTGATGGTTAGCACTATTCCAGCTCATCCAGCCACCACCAGAATCTTGACTTTGGAATTTCTTCGTTTTCTCTGAATCTTATCATAGCAGCTTTATCACACCAAAGAATTAATGCTCTCTTCGATATCAATAATGCTTTCAGTTCATCTTTCTGTTTGCTGTTAAATAAAGAGCATTTCTATCAAGGTACTCAAAATCACTGAATAGTTCTCCAAACCTGAACTCCCGGTTAATGCATCCAATCCGGTAAAATCGTAATACTCATCAAGACGTGTGAATATCTCCATTGTTTTGTTACAAGACCACTTTTTATTATTATCCTTTATGCTTTTAAACAATCTCAATGATAATTCCACTTCCCCTAAACTAAACCCCTTTATTCTGTTAGTCCCCCTGTTATTAACCTCGGACACCTTGCGCGAATAGTATTTTCTAACATGATAATTAATTTGTGAATTAAGCCCTACTCCCAAATCTGCCAGTCGTTTCATCTCCTCGATTTATTATCCTGGGAGCTGCGACGTCCCCGTCGTAGATTCTTCGAGGAGCGGGAGCTCCTCGTTCCCAGATCACATTTCACTCTTCCCATAAGCACCTTATATGAATCTTCTTTTATCAAGACCTTTTTTGCATTTTCCTGTGTAGATTACGGCAACTATAATTCTCAAATTCTTCATTTTAATACTCCTCAAAAATACTTTACACTACTCCATAACCAATCTTCTGCCTTATCGCACAAACCAGCCTTCACCGGATTATTATGAATATATTCTACAGACTTCCTAAAATGATTTTCATCCCTGATATACCGATCCCAGTAGTCTGGCATCCAAAACCGCTGGGAACTGCGACGTCCTCGTCGTAGATTTCCCTGGGAACTGCGACGTCCCCGTCGTAGATTTCCCTGGGAACTGCGACGTCCTCGTCGTAGATTTCCCTGGGAACTGCGACGTCCTCGTCGTAGATTTCCCTGGGAACTGCGACGTCCTCGTCGTAGATTTCCCTGGGAACTGCGACGTCCTCGTCGTAGATTATCTTCTTTTACGAGGAGCAGGAGCTCCCCGCTCCCAGGCACGCTCCCAGGCAGCCACTCATCCCCAAGATTACAAAAAGCCCACTTAGCAGTATAAGACTTCAATAATTGCACAATTTTCCCCAGTCCACAATTAGGTGAAATCATAAAATGCAAATGATTTGGCATGATACACCAG
>JAIPGP010000148.1 GCA_021735645.1 Candidatus Cloacimonadota bacterium | reverse complement strand
CTTCAGTCATATCTTGATGAATTCTGCTACAGGTTGAATAGGAGATTTCATGAGAATGAGTTATTAGACAGAGTAATTACGGCTTGTACAAATTCTTGCGGAATTACTTATGCGGAGCTATACGGATAGTCATTTAATAATAAAAAGGAGCAGTTTTCACTAACTGCTCCTTTTTTTTGTTTGCTCTATTTTTTATTTTCTTGACAATTATTATCTAATTAATTAATAAAAATTTAATGAGAAATGTAAGAAAATCAGACTAAGAAATGGGGGATCAATGAATCGATTTCTTTTATTATTGACTATTTTTCTGGTGTCTATGCTGTTTACTGGCTGTGATGAGGCTACTACAAAAGCAAACATTGCTCCTGGTTCACCACATTCACCCAGTCCTGCCATTGATGCAGGCAACGTGGCTATAACCGTACAATTGCAATGGAACTGTGAAGATGAAGATGGTGATGATCTCACTTATACTGTATATATGGGAAAAACCACCACTATGCAGATCGTTGCCAGTGATTTGACAGATTCTTTTTATCAAACTGAAACCTTGGATTATGACCAGCGTTATTACTGGAAAGTACAGGCAAATGATGGCACAGATACCACTATGGGTGCTCGCTGGTACTTTGAAACTGTGACAGAAGACCTTCCTCCCACCGTGCCGGCAAATCCCATTCCTGCTAATGGTTCCACTGAAGTTTCTCTTAATCAGCTTTTCCGCTGGTATAGCTTTGATGCTGATGGTGACCTTGTGAGCTATGACTTCTATCTGGACACCAATGCAGACCCGCAGATATTTGCTGAAAACCTGACTGATGACCAGATTTCTATTCAAGGTCTGGAAAAACACACAACCTATTACTGGAAGATAATTGCCAAAAGTAGAGACCTGCAAACTGAAGGTCCAATCTGGAGCCTGGAAACTGAGTATGGAAATTATCCTCCCGATATTCCTAATTCTCCTACTCCTCATAACGCTGCAATTAACGTCTCAACACATACAAATCTATCCTGGGTATGCTCCGACCCCGAAGGAGATGCACTCTCGTATGATATCTATATGGGCACTGATGCTGATCCTCAATTGATTGAATCCGGCTTTAATGCCCTTACTTATGACCTGGATGACCTCGAACCTTCTACTACCTATTATTGGCGTATTAATGTGGCGGATGCTGAAAATTATGTGGAAGGACCTATCTGGTATTTTACTACTGGGGCACCGAATCATCCACCAAATGCTCCTTCTATGCCACGTCCCGAAGATGGCTCTATCGATGAAAGTGTTTATGCCATGCTACGCTGGACTTGCAGTGATCCCGATGGAGATGAGCTTATGTATAAGGTCTATTTCGGTTTACAGCCTGTTTTAACTGAAAGTGACGTTATTGGCTTAGGTATTACTGAACAAAATATGGACCTGGGTATTCTGGAATTCAACACCACCTACTACTGGAAAATTGTCGCCCATGATGGTGAACTGATTACCAATGGTCCTACCTGGAGTTTCACTACCGAATTCACAAACTGACCTTAGGGCTGAATAAAAATCAAATGGGTAGTTCTTTGGAATTACCCATTTTTTTTTGAAAATAATAATTATTGATTGATTTGCTGATTGTTCTTGACGAAATATTGCTTTATAAAAGGGAATACTTTGGTTAGATTAGTATATAAATATTAGATATATTGGAGGTATATGTGGAAAATGTCATTAAAATTTCGGAACTGCTCAGTCCTGAATACATTATCGATCTTCAGGCAACAGATAAAGCAGGAGTCTTGCAGGAAATGCTGGACGTGATTACCCGCAGCCAGAAGATCACTGATCCCAAAAAATTCCGCAAAGCGATTCTGGATAGAGAAAAATTAATGAGTACCGGTATTGGCTACGGTATTGCTGTACCTCATGCCCGTGACCGCACTGTGCAGGATTTTATCATAGCTGTAGGTCGTATCCCCGACGGTGTGAAATATGAGTCTATTGATAATGAACCAGTGCAGCTTATATTTATGATAGGTGCTTCTGATAAGCAGGATAAGGACTATATCAAGCTGCTTTCACGACTCGTATTGAGGCTGAAAAATGACGACTTGAAGAATAAGATATTAGCTGCCAAGGATGCTAATGAAATATATGAGATCATCAGGGAATCAAGGTAGGTGATAAAATGTACATGATCATGCATTTATTAGAAGAAAAGTACCTCGATGACGTGATGATGGCTCTGGTGGAAGCAGGCGTCGATAACACTATGGTGCTTTCCGGAGAAAACCTCAGTCATAAACTCACTATGGATATGCCTATTTTTGCCGGATTCCGTAAAACTCTGCGAGGACATGGCTATAGTAAAATAATCATGGGTATGGCAAGTAAAAATCAGGTTGATTTTGCCCTGGATGAATTACTGAATGCTGGAGTAGATCTTATCGGAAAATCACTGGCGGAAATTACCCTTATTCCAGTTGATCATTATTACAGGGGAGATGTTTAGTGGATACTACATTCTTACTGCTTTTTAGCGGAGTAGCAATCATTTCTGCTTTTCTGCTTTCTCAAGGTATTAATATTATAAAATCTCCGCTGATCGTTGGCTATATACTCGCTGGGGCTATCCTGGGTCCCGCAATTCTCAATCTCATTCATATACAGCAGATTGAACATCTGGATATCATCAATGTTCTCACTCTTTCTTTCATCGGTTTCGGAGTAGGAGGCGAATTACGCTTCTCAGAACTTAAGAAGTTAGGTAAAAGCATTGTGGTTATTGTCCTCTTTGAGGCTACTGCTGCTTTTGTCGTTGTCGCTGGCGTTACTGCCCTGGTGCTGCATAGTCTCCCCATGGGCATCATATACGGCGCTTTAGCTGCTGCTACCGCTCCCGCTGGTACCACGGATGTTATTAATCAGTATAGAGCAAAAGGTAATCTTACCACTACTTTATTTGCTGTGATGGGACTCGATGATATCTATGCTCTGGTAATTTATTCTATCTCCATTCCTCTCGCTATCATTCTTCTCGGTGGCTCGGCAGCGGATGTGTCCATTAGCAAAGCCTTGGGTGGAGCTGGACTGGAAGTGGCTTTAGCTGTCGGAGCCGGACTCGTTGTTGGCTATATCTTCTCTATAGGGGCTAGGCTCATTCATGACCGCACCTCTATTCTACTCTTCTCACTGGGACTTATTCTCCTCAATTGCGGTATAGCCGAGAAGTTTGAACTTTCCCCGATATTACTGAATATGGCTGCCGGTATTGTACTTGTGAACCGTAATGCCGTTAATGCCCGTAAAGTCTTCTCAGCTTTAGGAAACTGGACTCCACCTATCTATCTTTTCTTCTTTCTCCTGATCGGTACCCGGTTGGATTTCAGTCTCATCTATAACTATAGTTTACTGATTGTGGTTTATATTTTATCAAGGTCTCTGGGTAAATGGGGCGGTGCTTTCACCGGCTCACTACTTTCCAAAGCTCCCGCCATGACCCGCAAGTACCTGGGATTCACCCTGCTCTCACAAGCTGGTGTTGCCATCGGATTGTCGCTTTCCGCTGCTAAATCCCTGGAAAAATTAAACTTTTTCCACGAAGCGGACCAGGTTATAGGAGTGATGGCTGCCACCACCTTTATCATTATGCTCTTCGGTCCGATTATTACGAAAATTGCCCTCGTGAAAGCCGGAGAAATTAAAGAATAATCAAGTATCATCCTCGTCTCTAGACGACTGTCATACCAACTAACCAGCTATCGAGTTGAGACGATGTAACCATCGGATCGACTTGAGGGCGGACAGTATCAACCTCAATCCAAACTGAATTATGTCCGTCCAAGTCGCTCATCCCGATAACTCGTAACTGTTCGGAGCAACATTCAGTATTATTCTCAGCTTCGTTCTTACATTCCGACAGCGTTTGAAAATTTAACATTGCCCAAAATTACTCATTAGTTTGAATGTAGCTTAATCGTCCCCGATTAAGTCTTTATTCTCCATCAAACTGGAAAGTTTGAATGTAGCTTAATCCTCCCCGATTAAGTTTCTTATTTTCCATCAAACTGGAAAGTTTGAATGTAGCTTAATCGTCCCCGATTAAGTCTTTATTTTCCATCAAACTGGAAAGTTTGATCTACAATTGAAGTTAGTGGTTAATGAAATTAGTCTTATTGTTAATATCAGGGCACTATAACAGTAATTAATTTCGGGAAGCTGCCAGATCAAATAAAAATTAATAGTCAAAATAAAAAACCGTTTCCGGTTTGCCGGAAACGGCTTAGTTTATCTGTTGGCTGGGCTGGGAGGAGTCGAACCCCCACATACGGAACCAGAATCCGCTGTACTACCATTATACTACAGCCCAATTTTGATAAATTGGCTGGGGCGAGAGGATTCGAACCCCTGAATGCATGGACCAAAACCATGTGGCTTACCACTTGCCGACGCCCCAAATATTCTATCTATGAAAAATGCTGGCGGAGAGGGAGGGATTCGAACCCTCGGTGAAGTTTAACCCCCACACACGCTTAGCAGGCGCGCACCTTCAGCCAGCTCGGTCACCTCTCCACACGCTATCTAATGATCATTGGCGGAGGATGAGGGACTCGAACCCCCAAGGGCAAAGCCCGGCGGTTTTCAAGACCGCTGTCTTACCAATTAGAGCTAATCCTCCAAAGTTTTGCCATTAATTTCAGTCAGATTTTCATGTCAAGCTTTTTCATGAGTAAATGTTGCATCCCCCCGAAATTAAAATATTTACTGACCTTAAAAAATGCCCTGAAAGGGCTTTACAATAATAGCCATGGGTTTTAACCCATGAATTCAAAACCACATAAAGTCCCCACCCTTCCTGATTTCGGCGAAGCCGAAATCAGGAAGGGTGGGGAGAGTTTGCGTTCTTTTTTCCCATGGGTTGCACCCATGGCTATTATAATGATACCCTTTCAGGGTAAAAATAAATTGCATAATATAATTACCTGTAAATCTATTATTATCTAAGTGTTATAAGTAAATAATATTTAAAAAACAGGG
>JAIPGP010000144.1 GCA_021735645.1 Candidatus Cloacimonadota bacterium | reverse complement strand
TGGGGATTTCATGTGATTTTGAATTCATGGGTTGAAACCCATGACTATTAAAGTTATGCCCTTTCAGGGCATTTTGGAAGTCAGCTAATTTTTTAATTTCGGGGGGATGCCAGATTGAAATTGAAAACATCTTGACGAATATTTTTCAAATAAAAATATCTGTAAAGATTGAAAAGTATAATTAAAAAAAGAGGAGAATGACAATGAAAAAGATTATTTTAATATTATTGGGAGTTGTATTACTGATATTATTAACGTCCTGTACTGTGAGTAGTAATGAGAACTCCGGCTTTCCTTTAAATAATACAGATATGAAGGAAGATTACGATCATTTTATCAGTATTACTGAGATCCCTGGCGAAAGAATACTTTTAGGAGTTGAATGGACAGCCTTTATTGAACCATTTGATTATGAATTATCTCTGGGTGGTTTGGAAATTACTGATATTGTCTGGGTGGTTTGTGATAACCAGGGAAACCGGAATGGAGAGGATGAATGGTACAGCATTACTTATATCGACAAAGATTTGTTGGAAATTGTAGATCAGACTTTCCAGTTTGAAGCAACTTTTAATGGGAAAAACTATCAGAGTGAATTGCGGCTTACACCAGAGCTGACATGTGAATCTGTTGTTGAATTTTGGTTTGAAGAGGATCTGGAAATTTCCTGGGAAGCCGCTTATGAACCGCAATTATACAATTTGTATCTATATCATCACTGGTTTGGCGAGTTAGGCTATGGAAACAATCTGTATGATTATCAGCTAAGCGGAGATGTCACCGGTTATACGCTGAAGCATTCACTATATTATGTAGAAGAGGCTAATGGCTATGAGGCGTTAGATGCTTCTCTACAAGCAATTAATTATTATTCTAAGAAAGAATTTTTGATATACACATGCACGGAAAAAGAAATAACTTATGATAACATGGTGGATAAATAAGCGATTGTAAGGGTTGATGATATAATTTGACCGATAGTGGTATGATAAGAATTATAATCCCGGTATAAATTATGATCGGAGTTAAATAATGAAATTTGAGCGGATAGACCAATATAAGATCCATTCTTATGATTGTGATCTGAACGGGATACTTAGTTTGCCGGTATTGACCAGATTCCTGCAGGAAACAGCCTGGCTGAACTCGGAAGATATGCGGCTTGGATACGAAACAATGAAGCAGAATGATCTGGCATGGGTTTTGTATAAGCAATACATAGAGATGGAAAGATGGGCTGCCTGGGGAGATACAATCTCAATCAGGACGTATCCTTCGCAAGCAGACAAATTATTCTGTTATCGTGAATTTGAGATTTTTATTGAAGATGAGATCATCGGTAAAGTCTCCACTTCCTGGCTGGTAATTGATCTGGCTTCCCGACGACCCGTTCGCACAGTTAAGTATTATTCAGGTAATTATAATATTGATGCCGCTATCCTTTTCCCGGAGAAAATGAAAGCGAAGATGAAGACGATTGAGCATGAATCCTCAATAACTAAGCAGCAGGTACAGACAATGGATATAGATGTAAATAATCATGTAAATAATTCCTGCTACCCGCTCTGGTGTCTGAACAGCTATCCGATAGAATTTTATCGTACTCACTATTTGCACAGGATCGAGCAGCAATTTATCGGAGAAGCATATTCTGGAGATGATCTGAAAATAGTTACTTACCAGCCTGAAAATCTGTTGTTTGAACACAATGTTTTAAGAGCCGGAAAAGACCTGTTTCTTCTACGTCTGGAGTGGAAAGCCGGGGTGGTAAAATAATTAATTCATTAGCCGCCACGCATACTCCTCTGCTAAAGCTTCTGAGCACTAAAGCAAGGCTGCGGCACGGCAAGCAGATTACACGGATTGTGCGGATGGTCGCGGATAAGAGGGCGAAGGGGAGAAAATGCGAAAGCACGACTACTCACGTCTCCCGTCTCACGACTTACTTTATCATCAGCATTTTTCCTGTCAGCTGGCTGTTACTTGAAGTGAGTTGATAATGATAAATACCGCTGGCGAGGGTAAGCCCTTGATCATTTTTCCCATCCCAGGATAGAGAATTATTCCCGGCAGATAAGTTACCACAAAACAGATTTCTAATTTGCTGACCGCGGGAATTATAAATTTTCAATTCTATTTGAGCGTTTTCCGGCAGGAAAAAGGAAATCTCAGTATCAGGATTAAAAGGATTGGGGTAATTATAAGCCGTAATTTGCTGGGGGACTACCTGGTCGGGATCGGTGCCAGTGAGGTAATCTGTGAGCATATATATACCATTTTCTGTGCAGGCGATCACATTATCGCTGTCAATCAGTGGATTCCAGGATATTTGATTAATCTGCAGGCAATTCAGCCCGTCATTCATGTATTGCATCTCCATTATATCTGTTCGCCAAAGTGCAACACCTTCAGAATTTCCCTCCGGAATATTCCAGCCTACAAATAAATTACCTATATGGTCAAATCCGGCACAGGAAATATACATTGTCCAGATTTCAACTGCCCAGGAATCACCATAATCATCGGATTTATACAAGCCGGAAGAATAGGAATTATCAGGAAAAATGCCATAAAATTCACCACTTTCATTTACTTCCAGATCGCAAAAGGGCAAGAAGAGATTACGAGCTTCCCAGATGACTCCTGCATCCACAGAAAAGATAATGTCATTATTAGCGGCGACTACATAATGTTCGTTATAAAATGCCATGTCTTTGCAGTTCATCCCCTCGAAAAATTGCACAGGTTGCCAGAGCAGGCTATCTGCTGACTTATAAAGACCATCTTCACCACCGGCATAATAGCTTGTATCTGCCGGGCAGTATTTAATAAAGCGGGGATTGAGGAGTGCTTGCAATAACTGAAACTCGTGACTGGAGAAATTGAAGCCGTATATACCATCAGAATCTGTGCCGTTTCCTGCAACTGCAATTATATCAATAGAATCTGATATCACAGTTTCCACATCCCAGACCGGCAGATCATAACAGGAATATTCTAGCCATTCTGCACCTTCATTAACTATAATACCATTTTCCTCGCAGATGATCTCATAAGTATTGTCTCCGCTAAAGGCATGGAAATTATAAGTTTCAATATCGGTTGGACCAATTTCACTCCAGGAATAAGCTAATCCTGCAGCCGGGATAAAAAGGGTTACTAAAATACAAGCCACGAACAGTTTTCCTTTGATCATATTACCTCCAATTTTCTCCCCCAGAAGCCTCTCTTCATCTATTCATCAGTATCTAAGTAAACAACATCCAAAATTTTCAAAAATATGTCAAATCATTATTCAGTTTTTAACCACGGAACACACTGAACACACGGAAAATGTAATGTGAAAAAAAGAGATGAATCATTTTATATGGCTGGTGATAACATTGTATCCAGTGCTCCTTGCTCCAAATATAGCGACTCCCGTCTCACGACTCACTACTTCACGTTTTACTTAATCATCAGCATCTTTCCAGCAGTCTGGTTATTACCGGCAATGATTTGATAATGATAGATACCACTGGCGAGAGGATGTCCGCTCTCATTTCTCCCATTCCAGATTAGAGAATGATCTCCAGCGGGAAGGAAGCCATGATACAGGCTTTTAATGAACTGCCCCCGGGAGTTATAAATATTCAGATCAACTTTCCCTGAGCAAGGTAACTGAAATGATATTTCTGTGCTGGGATTGAAGGGATTAGGGAAATTAGATGCTTGAATATTAGAAGCAGGAATGCCGTCAGGATCATTGTCATTTTGATAATCTGTGAGCAGATAGATGCCTTCGTCTGTGCAGGCAATAATATTGATACAATCAATCAGAGGATGAATAGTGATCTGATTGATCTCTAAGCAGGGCAGTCCTTCATTCATGTATGCCAGTTCCGAAATATCAGTCTGCCAGCAGGCGATGCCCTGTTCGATTATTTGTGCTATTTCCCAGCCGACAAATAGATTACCTTCTTCGTCAAAACCGGTACTGCTTAAATTTGCCGACCAGAATTCCACTATCCAGTTCAGTCCATAATCAGTAGAACTATACAAACCCGAAGACCATGAGGAATCTGGAAAGATGCCATAAAACGTACCATCAGATGAAACTTCCAGATCAGAGATATATTGCATTGTATCACTTTCAAACCAGGTATCACCTGCATCGGATGAGTAATACACATTGCCACTGGTGCTCACCACATAATGTTCCTGATATACTTCCATATCATGACAGTTCATGGAATCAAAGAATTGAACATTTTCCCAGTTAAGTCCATCATGTGAGGAAAAGAGACCGTCTTCACCTCCGGCATAATAGCTCGTGTCCGCCGGGCAGTAAGTGATAAAGCGTGGATTAATCGTCCAAAGCAGAACATTAAATTCATGATTAGAAAAATTGAAGCCATAAATTCCATCGGAATATGAGCCATTGCCCATTACAGCTATTAGATCCGCAGTCGCCGCCATCACTGTTTCCACATCCCAGACCGGCAGATTATTAGAATATTCTACCCATTCAGAACCCTCATTAACCAGGATTCCATTTTCTTCGCAGATTATCTCATAAGCGACGCCACCACCAAATATATAAAAATTATAGGTTTCAAGATCGGTTGGACCTAATTCACTCCAGATATAAGCCAACCCGGCAGCCGGGAAAAAAAGGGTTACAAAAATACACGCCATAAGCAGTTTTCTTTTGGACATAATACCTCCAATATTCTCCCTCGATAGCATCTTCTCATACATGTTTTTTTAAAAGTACAAAACCATTCTGCTAAAATACTAAAATATTTGTCAAATAAATATTCAGGATCGTAAGGTCTTTATTTTTTCCACTAAGGTATGTAAAACGAAGATTCGATGATACGAAAAAAGAGAAGAATAGAAAGTGCGAGAGAAATACTGATGCTGATTGTACATCCTGGTCTTGGATTTCATTAATATCCTTCATCCTTAATCCTTAATCCCTAATTCCTAATTCCTAATTCCTAATCCCTAATCCCTAATCCCTAATCCCTAATCCCTAATCCCTAATCCCTAATCCCTAATCCCTAATCCCTAATCCCTAATCCCTAATCCCTAATCCCTAATCCCTAATCCCTAATC
>JAIPGP010000151.1 GCA_021735645.1 Candidatus Cloacimonadota bacterium | reverse complement strand
ATTACTGCTCCCCTGCCCTCATTTATTCTCACCGGATTAGGATAATATTGCAGCTTAGAAGTTACCAATTCAGTTTCTGTAACTGGATTGCCGAAGGGATTATATTCATAAGCTCCCATATCTATCCCACTACCCATAATGCGGGGATTGCCTGCTGCATCTGTCTCCGGTAAAGTAAATCCTTCCGGCATTACAGTAGTCCCGGCATCTATACAGGGAGAATATTCATGCAATGACAAAGGATGATCTTCATCACCTGAAAAGATAGGATCACAATCAAGGTTAGTCTCAAGATCATAACTATAGGGCAATATAGAATTGATCCCATTATCACCATTTTCTATCAGCGAATGATGAACATTCACTTCATATCCGGTAAAAGTATTTAAACTATTAATTGCATAATCAACTTCATTATTATAGATTATGCTGTTGATCACATTAAGATTACAGTAATATCCTGTTTGTACTGCCGCACTGACAGGAACATCCATATCTGCTGTATTATTTGCTAATGTGCTGTTGATCAAGTAACAATTTATGCCATCACCTAAACCTAATAGGGAATAATAATTTTGAAATCCGGTTGAACCATCGTTGTAACAATAATTATCACTGCTTACGAAATTGCTGATATAAGCATCAGATCGAATATATGGGAAGCCAATAATTATTATTTTACCAGTATTATTGTTAATAGATACGATGTTATTCAAATACACTGTATGCTGAACACTGTCATCATACAACTCTATCTTCAATACAGTTGGAGGATTATCAAACCCATTATTGATAAATTGTACATTGTCCATAACAACATCACCAAGAGCTTGTAATGACATCACACAATGAGGATTATCATTGTTCTCCAAAATAATATTATGAAATTCACATTCTCCAAGATATGTTTCACGAGTCGTTATTGAATTCATGAATGCTGGTCTTGGGTACAAACGGGCATTGGAATTTCTAAACCTGAGATTACTTATGCAGAAACTATTATCTCCATACCTCATTACAAAAAATGAAGTATCTTCATTAAGATCACCTTCTATTATCGTTGTCTCATCGGATTGTCCGACTATTGAAGTACAATCCTTAACCTGAAAAGGCATGATTTCTCCTGTTAGTGCTTCTGAATAGATTCCATCTTCCAGAAATATGGTATGAGGATCATCAGGATTTACTTTTATCTTTTGTATAGCCCAGGTTATACTTTTTAGTGGATCATCCCAGCTTGATCCACTATTGGCATCATCTCCCTCAGGAGAAACATAAAGATCAGCATCAACGGATTCCAGCCAGACATTCTCATAATCTATCGTAAGACCTTCCATGCTAAACCCGGGAGGTGTTTCTAAAGTCTGCAATATATAATATCCTTCATAATCAGCGACTGTGACCGTATCAAGATAAACAGTTTGATTACCGCCTTCATATCGGGAATAGATGTCTGCTCCCTGTGTACTGTAATTATTATATATACTGCATCGGTTATCACTATCAAATATTATATTATTAACACCATTAAAAAAGAAAATTCCTCCTCCAAACCAGGAGGCAGTATTATTTCTTATTATAGTATCTGATATTTCAAGATTCGATTCATGACAAAGTGCTATTCCACCACCACAATCAAGTTTAATATTATTTTCAATTATGCAGGAAAATAATTCTGCATCATTATCCTGTAAATATAAACCTCCACCATAATAAATACCAGTTGTTAAATATTCTGTCCCAGAACCTCCTGTTAAAGTAAAGCCAATAATTATTAAACTGACATCTCCACCATCAAGAGAATAAATGCAGCTTCCGGTTTCATTGCCATTGATAATTGTTTCACTGATATAATGCCTCTCTCCGGTAACTGCAAATAGACTTTTCAACTCAAGCTGTTTTCCCATGAGATCGACATTCTCATAATATGTTCCCGGATGAACGATTATCTCATCACCATCTTCAGCTGCTGTTACGGCTGCCTGGATTGAGGTATATTCATAATTACCTTCAATATCTACGATCAATTCATCACAATAAGTAAAAATTGTAAATATCAATAACATCAATACAATAACATAGTTTCTCATAATTTTCTCCAATAAACCTGGCGTCCAAAGGACGCCAGGTATTCGTTCAAGTCACCAGTCAAAAGTCACTGGTCACTCGTATTTACTTCAACATCAACATCTTGCCATTGATAAAATCTTCTCCGCATTCCATCCGATAGAAATATACACCGCTGCTCATTTTCTGTCCAGCTTGATCATCTCCATCCCAGATAACCTGATATGCTCTCGGACGGTATGTTTCATTTACCAGAGTCTTCACTATCTGCCCTTTGACGTTATAAATACTCAGCTTGATCTCACTTTCTTCTTCCAGTTCAAAGCAAATTGCCGTAGAAGGATTAAAGGGATTGGGGGCTACTCTTACGTTGTATTTTATTGCCGGAGGAAGTTCGGCATCATCTTTAAAACTCACATAATAAAAACTTCCTGGTGTTCCAGTGACCAGATCACTGCCGGTTACTTGACCGGTTATGTTATCAATAACAGTATAATCACGGCTTCTGAAGCTGCGCTCTCCATCATAAAAAGCAAATTCGATCTCGCTTCCGGGTTCTTCTTCCAGAATGTAAGCACATATCTGACAGAGAGTATCTTCCACAACCTGAGCACCTTTGCAGACATCATTCACGTAAACAGCTACTTCCTGAGGCATATCTTCCGGTGAAAATTCTGCGATAATATTCATGTAATCGATCTCATCATCGAAATTGAAATGTTCAGCATAAGGCCTGTAAACCGGTTCAGTGATATCTCTGGAAGGCTGCTCCCACTTGAAATCCGATATGGTTACTCCTGGTTTCAAGATCACGAGATCACCACAATTGAATGTGTAGTTAGCGCTGATAGTCCATTTAGATAGAAGAGTTCCTCTGGTCATTGACCAGTTTTCAGTTCTGATCTCTAAAAGATCATCCAGAAATCCACTGTCAATCGCATCCTGCACATGTTGGCTTTCTTCCAGATAATATCCTACCCAGTTATCCTGGTTTGCAGTAAGATCATCAAATTCATAGGTGGGATCCATCAAATAACCACCTATATAAAAATGATAATTTGTTTGAATTTTGACCCCTTTAAAACTAAAAAAGTTATAGAAAGGATCACTCCAGGTATAACTCCCGCCTGAAAGAGTTCCACTACAAGCCCAATCTGGATAAGGTCCAGGATCATCCTCATCATAAATATATATACTACTTGGTTTTGTACTCCAGTAATCATTCATTGCTGCCCCAACCAGTACATAATCATCATTTTCCCCGTTATTAACATCATCACTTACATCCAGCCTGGGATAACATACCCATCTGTAAGTTACTCTGGTCATATCAAAATGATCCCTTTCATACGGGTAAATGCCCATATCCGCCCGGCTGTAGTCATCATCTTCATCGGCAGCAGGATCAGCAGTATCAATGCAGCCGCTACCCCATTTAATATGATAATCATCATCATTAGCTGAAACAAAATCAGGATCACTTGTTATACAATTAGACAGGTCAGCATTGGCATTATCACACCCATTCTTCAAGCAGGAGTAATTGATATCACAGTTACGGGTTGATGTCGAAATATTCGGAGAGGCTTCAGAGAAAATACTATTCTCAATTAAGGCTGATTTATAATAATCATAATCAGTACCCAGATCTAAGCCTTTTGCTCCATTTCCAGTAGTAACTGCATTATCTGCAAAGGTTGTGAAATTTATCTCAAGCTCAGGCAAAGTTTGACTTGAGCAACCGGGATAATAAATCGCCCCTCCATAATCATCTGCAGTATTTTCATAAAATAAACTTCGAGAAATAGTTAAACTATTACAGGCATCAGTATCATGAGAAAAACAGATTGCCCCACCTTTCCCACCTGATGCTTCATTACTATAAAATTCACAATTGTCAATTATAACTGATGAATATTTTGAGTATATTCCACCACCATCATCAGCTTTATTATTCCTGAAAACACAGTTTTCTAAAGTTGATGTGCTCAGATTACGGGTATATAATCCCCCACCGAGGTTTTGGTTCATATTGTTCTCAATTATACAATTCAAAATATCCGCATAAACGCTAATCGCTGTAATTCCCCTGAATCCATTCTTTACGGTGAAACCATTCAATTCCACATCAAAGTTAACTCCACCAGGGCTTCTGCTAAAAGTAACCGCAGTTACTCCTTGTCCATAAGCATCTATTACAGTGTTTTCCACATCCTCCCAATTACCGCTTACACTATAATTACTCCTGATAACAACCGGAATATAAGTTCCGCTGGTATAATTAATAATTGCTTCATAATATGTTCCCGGATAAACAAATATAACATCACCAGTTGAATACATATCAATTGCATCTTGAATTGCAGCAAAATGAGTTGTACCCCAGCCTGGAGTTACTGATGTATAATCATCATCAACGTAGAGTGTAATGCCGCATAATAACAAGGGTAATAGCATAATAAATGCTACAATATATTTTTTTACTTTACACATTATTATCTCCTGTGTATATTAAATCAGGTTTATATTTAAACTGGCTGCCTGTTCTTCTCTAGGGTTCAGGCAGCGACTTTATTATATGAAGTGAAGACCATTAAATCAATCATCCATTAGCCGGTATATTTTAAAGTAGTATGGCTTCAGAAACTGAAGCCGCAAAGTCAGCCGAACTTAAAGCGGTCTTCCAGATAAATCCCCGATATATTCTCTGCTGCGTATAATGATATACTCCTATATATATATATATATAGCAATTTAGCAAACTCATTAACCGGCAGCGAAACTCAGTCATATTCATAGTCACCTCAAAGATATATTACATTTCATTGTCAAATCCAAATATGGAACATCAACTACAATCATGTCAAGAAATAAATATATATCGATGATAAATGTATTAAACAATAAATTAATGCCATACGACTGATAATCATAACTAAATCATCCCATCCATTGTATCAAGACCATCCCTGGTCTTGGATTATCATACATTTAAGCTTAATCAATATCATCTACGATAATACACACACATTATCTGTGTTAAATCAGTCTAATCCGTCCAATTAGTGTTCTATATTCTTCTTCATTTCACCACTGTCAATTTACCCTGCTCCAGATATTCGCCATCTTTGGAAAGCCGCAGGAAATATACTCCACTACTAACCGTTTGTCCCGCTTCATCACGCAAATCCCAG